>CAKSAI010000326.1 GCA_934434905.1 uncultured Lachnospiraceae bacterium
GTGTGAATTGCAATCAAAACGAACTGCACTTCCAAAAACGATCACGGCTAAAATGCGCCTGTCATTTTTTACCGCTTCAATAAGGCGTGCGGTATCTCGCTGTTTCAACGGATGTATGTGACTGATATTCTCAAAACCGGGGCTGACTACTACATCAAAATTCCATAGATTTTCTCCGGCATGCCGTACATATTTGTCTGCTGACTCACTCATTTTTCCGCCCTCTTATTGCCTTATTTATAATAACATTTTAAACGAAATAAGAAAAAAAGCAAGTATTTTAGATGGATATGATTTATTGGTATACTAGAATACCACGCTTCCCGTCACATCGCCATTCACAACATAGTACGCCATATTTTCCTCCGGTTTCACATATACCCGGATATCCTTGATCGCGCGCTCGCCTTCGCAGGAAGCCTTCACCTTCGCGAGAATATCAGACAGTTCAATCTCTCTGCCCGCATATTGAAGGCATACCGTCTCTGTAACGCTACTCGCTGTTTTAGGGGCTCTGGTCTTTGTCTCCGACTTCTTGGCATCATTTGCTTTCGCCTTTGTTGCCGGCTTTTCCTCCATCACAGTTTCCTTTATATCTTCCTTGGATACCGCTTTTGCTTTCTTTGCTTCATTTGCCTTTGGCATATCGATTCCTCCGTTTTCTATAGTCTTTTACGCAACTCCTGCATTATACAATGCTGCGACTAAAGAAGCAACAAAGAAACCGCATTTTCCAGTCTTTCCCTAAATATTCAATTACGAATACTATTGTTCGCCTCCAGTGCCTCAGTCCATAACGGAGGAGCTGTACTGAATGGAAGAAATGTTGTCGCCATCCATGATAAAGGAGAGCTTCATCCCGCCCCTCTCATACACCAGAGCAGTCCCATTCTCTTTATACTCCTCACCATATGCCTTGATGACATCCGCCTTTGTCTTGGAGAGGTCTATACCCTCCGGAGTAGCCACTGTATCGTCCTTCAGGATGATATAACCCACCAGATCCTTCTCTCCATCCGGGTAAGTATCAATCTCGAATCCGGAATAGGTGAACAGTCTGGCCGTTCCCTGTGCAGCACAGCTTGGCTCCTCGAAATAGCTGACGGTCTCTCCCAGCTTCTCCTCGATGGTGCTCATATCCATGTCTACGGATATCTCAACACCCTTGGCCTTAAAGACATATCCTTTGCCGCCTTTGTTGTCAGTGCTGACATTTCCGCTGTTATTGGGCGTTCCTGAATTCGTATTGTCATCTCCGCAGCCGGCCAGGGTCAGAGCGGTCAATATACATATGCATAAAAATACTGTCAGTTGCTTTAATTTCATTTTCATTTACCTCGTCTTTCTCTATTAATATTATTTTGCCGTTCAATTTCCACATCATAAGCCTCGCGCTTCTCCTGCCAGTCGGTCTCCAGGCTCTCCTCCCCGCGGCGGCTTAAAAGCCCGCATTCGTCCGTCAGGATTTTACCGAAGTAATGCGCCATCTTCTCTGCGCCGGACAGGTTCAGATGCAGACCTGCATCGTAGGTATCCTTGCCGTAGTCAAGGCCGATCTCGTCCGTGACCTCCAGGAAGTTATAATACTTCAGGTCATGCTCCGCAGCATACGCTTCCACCTGCTCCTCCCACTCATCGTACCAGTAGGGCACCAGACTGGGAGCCTTTACAAGAACAAGCTCCACGTCATTTTCCCGACAGAGTTCCACCATTTTATCCAGGTATTTCCAGGCATTTTCGCCAAAGGAATAATCCGCCAGCACCTTGCCCTCCGGCACGTTCTCGGCAGGAAGAACATCCACCCGCATGTAGTAGCCATTGAACGTCACCGGATCTCTGTGCCAGAAATACTTAAAATCATCTGACGTCAGCTCATTCCATCTGGAATGATACCGAAGCAGGGGAAATACATAATCCAGAAAGCTCTCCTCCTCCGTCATGGAGGCCTTAATGCTTCCCACCTTGGATCTGCTCCACTTCATATAATCCAGTGTCATGCGGTTGTAGGTTTCCTTCTGGGGCTCGTTGTATTTTAAGGACAGCACATTGAATACTGCGACCTTGGGCTTCTCATAGGTGAAGGTCTCTTCCATCAGGTAGTACGACTGCCAGATCAACTGCTGGGCCGTTCCCCGGATATAGCTGTTGATCCCGTATTCCTCCCACAGCACCATCGGGGAGATATTTTCATATAATTCACAGTCTCCGATAAAGATCACATCGTGATCCTTCTTCTCATCATAATACTCCGATACCATGGTGCCTTCCACTACGCCGCTCATGTATTTCGGCATCAGCAGACGCTGCAAAAACCACAGCACCAGCAGGATGATAACCACAGAGAGTACGACGCAGACTGTTGTTTTCTTCTTTGATCTCATTTCCACCGTCTTACCTCTCTTTAAAACTGATTGTAAATGAACTGACTGGCGTCATAGCCGATTCCGTAGGTTCCCCAGAGGAGCACCAGCAGGAATAATATCAGCCACAGCGAAAAACGCAGGGCATAAGGCTTCGCCGCAATCCGTTCCCGGACCGATCCTCGCCGCTGCAGGAGGCTGACCGTAAGGAGCATCAGGAATCCCACCAGCACCACCGCATAATCCGCCATCGTCAGTCCCAGCCCCAGCAGGGAGCCGTTAAACAACTGACCCCAGTTGAAGTCCGTGAACATGGTTCCAAACATTTTAAAAGTCAAGGGCACGTCCCGGTAACAGTCAAAGGTACGAAGGGCACTCATCAGGATCACAGTCCGTACCACCGAGAACAGCCGCCAGCCAAAGGTACCGTCCACATGCACCCGCCTATGAAACGCGCGGTACAGCGGTTCACACTCCTGTGAGACCAGGATCACTGCACAGTTCATCAATCCCCATACAATGAAGTTCCAGCTTGCTCCGTGCCAGATACCGGTGGCAAACCACACCACGAAGCAGGACAGCCAGACAGTGAGACGCTTGCCGAACCATTCACCGAAATGCTTCCGCCCGAACTTGCTGAGCTTCAGCATGGGCTGGCAGACGGAAATCGGATAGAATATATAATCCGTAAACCAACTTCCCATGGTGATATGCCAGCGGTTCCAGTATTCCTTGATATTCTTGGAGAAGTACGGCCGGATAAAGTTCTCCGTCACCTTGATCCCCATGGTCTGGGCAATACCGATGGTGATATCGATGCCTCCGGTAAAGTCCGCGTACAGCTCCAGCGCATAGAACATCATTCCCACAAACACCCAGATGCCCCGGTATGTATCCGTATCCCCGATGATGGTATTTACCGCCGTCACCAAACGATCCGCGATCACCAGCTTCTTAAAGAAGCCCCAGAGGATCCGCTGCAGACCGAAAGCAACCGTCCTTCCATCAAAGGCATGGGGCTCATACAGCGATTTGCTAAGATCATCAAATCGGCTGATGGGTCCCTGGATCAACTGCGGGAAGAAGGACACAAAAAGCGCCAGCTTGAAGGGATTCCCCTCCGCCCGGTATTTTCCCCGGTACACATCAATGGCATAGCCCATGGTCTGGAATACATAGAATGAGATTCCCATAGGCAGCGCGATGTCAAGGAAGGACAGCCGTTTCCCGCTGTGGAACAGGCTGAGCACACCGTTGATATTATGAATGGTAAAATTCGTATATTTTACCACTGCAAGCATTCCGATATTCAGGATCAAAACCAACAGCAGCAACCGCCACTGCTTCTTTTTCTGTATCTCCTTATAGGCCTTGCGCTCGTCCCTGGACAATTCCTTCTTATGCTCCGCCAGATAGGCACTCTGGATATCCCTTTGCTTCTGGATCCGCCCTACGATCAGATATGTAGTAACGGTGGTAAAGAGGATATAGAGCAGATTCGAGGGGCCGCTGAAGAGGTAAAATACATAGCTTGCCAACAACAGCAGCGGCCACTGACACTTCTTCGGCAGCGCATAGTACAGCAC
>CAKSAI010000327.1 GCA_934434905.1 uncultured Lachnospiraceae bacterium
GTGCTATCCCTACTATCTCAAGGGTGTGACGCTGACGCAGCAGAAAAAATTCGGGGAAGCTGTGGAGGCTTACAAAAAAGCGATCGAGTATAAGAGCGACGATCCGATGATATGGTATGCGCTGTACGCCGCGTATGAGGAGCTGGAGGAGTGGGAGAATGCCTATACAGCCGCTGAAATCGCCGTCGGGCTGAGCCCATGGTTCAATTACTACAGCGACTACGAGGGTATGGGTATTCATCCGTACTCATACCGCGAGGGAGCGAAAGCCATGATAGAAAGACAGCACCAAGCGTTGCAGAAGGGAGGAAATGAATAATGCTGATTATCCTTTCATCTATCGTCTTTCTTATCCTGTCTTTGCAAACCTTCTTTCTCGGAGGCACTGTCTGGCTGGGCGTTGTCGGGATGATGCTTTACGGAGCGGGGATTGTATGGGCGTTCCTGCTGAAAAAGCAGGGGAGGTCTCGCTCCGGCAGGATAGCGGCAGCAGCGGGGCTGATTCTTTCAGTTGTATGCTGTCTGTTCATTACGGCCGGCTCCGGTGCGGGCACGTTGCAGCAAAGAGAGACGCACCTGAAGAAGCTCGCCGCAGCCGAAACCGTAGAGGCAGCTGAAGAAAAATACAATTCTTATATTGAAGTGTACGGAGAAGACGATTCCTCCGCGCTCTGTCTGGCAAAATACTATATGCGAGCGGATGAGGCGGATAAAAGCAGGTCGATGCTTTTTGAGCTCAAGAATAAAACAAGCATAGATTATTATTGCACAATGGCGGAATGGTACAACAAATTCGACAAAGGCAACTTTTCTTATGTGGTCAGCACGCTGCTGGACGCGGTTGCCGAACATCCCTCATGGGCAAAGGGACATCTGATGCTGGGACTTTCATATTATGAAAACGGAGATAATACATCGGCAATTTATTATCTGAAAAAGGCGCAGCTGCTCGATCCATCGGACGGCTATTCCCTGTGCTATCTCGGCGTGATTTCCTATGACAGAGGAAGCTATCAGGCGGCGCAGGAATATCTGAACAGCGCCGAGAAGCTTGCGGGAAAAGATGAATATTTAAGAAGTATTATTGATACTTATCAAGAATGCGTAGCAAGGGAGGCGAAATAAATGAGAAAACAGATTTTATCTCTTATACTGATCTGTGGTTTGTTTATGAGTGTTTTTACTATAACTGCTTCGGCAAACAGAGAAAACCAGACAAGTGAACCGATCACGACACCGTCAGTAAGCGATGTAATTGGTCATGTCGGCGCTTCGGCTTCCGAGGCATATACCGCCTCCCTCAATTTCTGGAATGATTACGGCAATAACATTTCCGGCGGGTTCAGTCAGGCCGGGGAGAGGTGGAACATCATAAAAAACACGCCGGACTTTGCATCAAACTACGGGGATGCGGTAAAGGTGGGCGACGGGATATTTACGGTTGCCGGTGCGGCGACCAATGTCATGGATTCCATTTCCGCGGCGCATCAGCTTACCCATCCCCAGGATAACCCCTATGCTTCCCATCCGGCGCTTTCCACCGCCTATGACACGCTGACCGCATGGCAGGCGATGATGAACTGGGCGGAGATGACCGTCGGTGATAAGGACCCCACCGGAGGGGTGAAGCTTACAAACTATCTGCTGGGTGAAGCGGTGAAGGAGTGGTCTAACACCGCCACGCAGACGGCAGTGCTGGATTATGCCGATCACAGCACACTGGTAGGAACCCTCGACCTTACCGTGCAGAACGTTAATGATTATTATACCGACTTGTTCCAAAATGTATTTTACCCGTCAAGGGACGCGGAATGGTCGGTGGAGGACTGGTGGAAAAAGAGTTATTACGATAAGCTGAACTTTTACGCTCAAATGGTAAAGGAAGGACGCGAGAAGGAGTTTGAATGGCTGCGCGACGAGCTGTTGAATATGGCGCCGAAGGCGGGCAGCACGATTCTGCCGAATCATGTCACGGCGAAAAAGCCAAACATATATCTCTATCCCGAAACGAAGACCGATATAACCGTCACCTTTGAGAAACCGGGACGCCTTACTGCATCCATTCCTGACTATATGGGAGAATGGAGCGTAGCGGCGACACCGGACGGCACGCTCACCGACTCGGACGGAAACAGCTACGGCTATCTGTTCTATGAAGCTCTTGTGAAAAAGAACGCGTTCCAAAGCGAAGAGGGCTTCCTTGTTCCGGCCGAAAAACGGGATGATGCTTTCCGCCGGATCCTTACGGCTTACGGCTTTAATAAGCAGGAAACAGCCGACTTTATTGAGTACTGGTCTGATTACTTGAAAAACGGCGCGGATTACATTATGTATCCGATACTGACAGAAGATGTTGACGCCGCTATGCCGATATCCTTCTCCGCCGAGCCGGACAGCATATACCGGATATGGTTCGGCTTTGCCGTATACAGCGGCGGTGAAATAAAAACACCCGTGATTACGCCGATCGTGCGAAAAGGCTTTACGGTCGTCGAATGGGGCGGAGCTGTTTTGGATTGATTTTATGCAGGCTGCATTTTGCGGCAAAAGTATTTGTTTTAAGCGGTATCAATGTGCGGAAAAACTTTAAGAAAGGATGACGACTCGTTGGGCTGTCACCGAACTGTACCTGCTATGGTGATAGATTAGAAAAAGGCCAAAGGCAAAAAATAAATCTATCGATTTGTAAACCCTTGTGCTTTTTCAAGGAATGTGTTAATATATTTTCAACAGTCAAAGTCGGCTGTTCTTGTTTTCAGGGTAACTCCTGTTTGAATCCAGGCTGATGGTATTGGATATAAGCTAAAAAACTCTGGAAATTACTGATTGACAAGGATATGAAAAAGAAAGACCTTGAAGAGGCTGCAGATGTCAGCGGCTAAGCATACTTTCCTTGCCAGCGAGAGAGAAAGTGAGAGATTTACCTAATGAAACGGAATACGAAACGGCTGCTCCCGATGATTCTTGTTTTTACGATCATTGCGGCGGCTTATTCCTGCAGGATGCTTGCCATGTTCGACATCGGCGGTGTTTGCATAAACTATATCCGTGCGCTGCTTTATTTGTTGCTGTTTGCCCTGTGGGGCTTTTCCCTCGACCGGCGCATTATACAGACGCAGGCGCTGCACTGCCTGCGTCTGACAGCGGCGCTGATGCTGGTGTGGCTTATTTTGCGCACGCTGAAATATGAGTTTGTCACTGACCTGACAGTAGCACGGTACATTTGGTATCTTTACTATCTGCCAATGCTTTTCATCCCGTTGCTTGGGGTGTACATTGCTTTGTCTCTCGGAAAATCGGAGAAATTCCGTCTGACCGAAAAGACCGGCTTTTTGACCGCTATTCCGGGGATACTGTTTTTGCTGGTAATTACCAATGATCTGCATCAGCAGGTGTTTGCATTCAACAGCGGTGTGCCGGGCGTGCCGGACAATTATTCCTATTCCCACGGCATTTTTTACTTCTGCAGCATGGGCTGGATGGTGGCCTGCATGTTCTTTTCGCTTATCCTCCTTTTGAAGAAAAGCCGCGTCCCGAGCTGCGGAAAAAAGAAGCTTGCACCGTTTGTTATAGGCTGCGTAACGGTTCTGTACGGGATTTTGTATCTGTCGGGGCTGCCGGCTGTACGCTGGTGGTTCGGCGATATGAATGTGATGTTTTGCCTTTTATATGCGGCAATTTATGAAAGCTGTATACGCTGCCGGATGATACAGTCCAATACGGGCTATATCGAACTTTTTGAGGCAACGACATTGGTGGCATGTATCGCGGACCGCAACGGAAATATCGTTCTCCGTTCCCGGGCTGCAGATGAAGATATGGTTTGCCCGAAGAGCGGACTTCAGATCATCCGTCCCGACGGAATACGCATTTCTTCGGCACCGATCAGCGGAGGATATGCCGTCTGGCAGGATAATGTGCGCCCGCTGACCGAACTT
>CAKSAI010000328.1 GCA_934434905.1 uncultured Lachnospiraceae bacterium
AATTCAGGTTTTGTAAATGGAGAGAATGAAAATGACGAAGAAAGAGATCAGCGAACTGAAGAAGCTATACAATAAGGACGGCGGCTGCATCACCAGGATCTGCGGCTGCTATGTGGGCGGGGAGAAGGACAAGATCACCACTTTTAAGGAGGCGTTCTATTCCCTGCAGGAAGAGGATACATATAAATATTATGAGATTTTTAAAAAGACGCTGTCCGGCACCCTGGGGCGGAATCTCATCAATCTGGAGTTCCCGCTGGAGCAGGAGTATGAGGGCGGTACCCAGGAATTCCTGCTGCGCCTTCGGAACAGTGAGCTGAAGGATGATGCCCTGCTGGATGAGTTCTACGACCGGGTGATCCAGTATTATTATTGTGTGGGAAATTACCTGATCCTTCTGATCCATACAGCCTACGATGTGCCCGGCGTAACCAACGACGGGATCGGCATGGAGGATGCATCGGACGAGGTATTTTCCTATCTGCTGTGTTCCATCTGTCCGGTGAATCTCTCGAAGCCGGGGCTTTCTTACCATCCGGAGAGCAATCTGTTCCAGAACTGTAATCGCGACTGGCTGGTGGATCTTCCTGAGATCGGCTTCCTGTTCCCGGCCTTCAATGATCGGAGTACGGATATCCACAGCGCCTTATATTATACGAAAAATGCCGATGAACTCCACGAGGAGTTTGTAGATTCCGTTCTGGGCGCGGTTCCACCGATTCCGGTCAGCAGCCAGAAGGAGATGTTTCAGGCGCTCATTGAGGAGACGCTGGGTGAGAAGCGGGAATATGAGACCATCATGAGCATCCAGGAGAATGTGCAGGAGAAGATTGAGGAGAGCAAGGATAATCCGGAGCCATTGACCCTGGGGAAGAAGGACGTGGAGCGGATCTTCGCCGAGAGCGGTGTGAAGGAAGAGCAGATGCAGCAGTTTAATGAGGTTTATGATAAGGTACTTCCCAAGGAGGTGCCGCTTGTGGCGGCGAATGTGGTGAATGCCCGTCGGTTCGAGGTGAAGACACCCAACATCACCGTCCAGGTGAAGCCGGAGTTCACCCATCTTCTGGAGACCAAGCTGATCGACGGGCGCAACTGTCTGGTGATCGCCATCGAGGACCGGGTGGCAGTGAACGGGATTCCGCTGTATGACGATGGGGAGGACGCTGCAGGAGACGAGGAAGCGTAAATTTAGCGGAAAATTAATAAAAAAATACATATATCCTTATTTTATGCGAAGAGAAGCGTGTTATACTTATAGTGTGATTTTGAGCACGGAGATTGGAGGCGAATGATATGCGTAGCAGGAGAAGAAGCGGAAGGCATCAGTATATCACACGGAGAATTCAGATAATCGGTGCTGCCGTGGCGGCGGTGCTGGTGATCTTGTTTTTGTGTATGTCTTTTTACTTTCGAAATCATTTCTATTTTCACACGCAGATTAATGGTCTGAAAGTGGGAGGAATGACGGCGGAGAAGGCCGAGGAGAAGATCGCGAAGGAAGTGGGCGATTATCTGCTGACGATTTTCGACCGGGATGGGAATAAGTACCATATCATGGGCCGTGACATTGACGGTGTGTATGTGCCGGACGGTTCTCTGAAGAAGGCGCTTAAGAAGCAGAACATGTTCGCCTGGATTCCCTCTGTTTTTAAGAAAAATCAGATCGACGTGGAGACGCCGATGACTTACGATAAGAGCAAGCTGGAAGCGGCGGTGGCAGCGCTGCCCTGCTTCAAGGAGGAGAATATCGTGCAGCCGGTGAGCGCGAAGATCGAGCGGAGGGGCGATTCCTTTGTGATCGTGCCGGAGGAGCCGGGGACACAACTGATCCGGGAGAAGGTGATCGAGCTTGTGGGCCAGGCCGTGACAGCGGGGGAGGGAACGCTTACCCTGCCGGATGATGCCTATGTAGCACCGGAGGCGGTCAGCGACAGCCCGGCTGTGGTGAAGGCCATGGCAACCATCGAGAATTGCCTGAAGGCCGGGATCGTATACAAGATCGCAGATTACGACGAGAAGCTTACGAAGAAGGAGATCCTTCCGATGATCGAGATCGGGGAGGATTTCTCAGTAACCTTAAATGAGAAGAAGGTGACGGATTACGTTCAGAAGCTGGCTAGTAAGTACAATACATATGGCGACGAGCGGCAGTTTAAGACGTCATCAGGGGACACCGTCACCATAGGCGGCGGTGACTACGGCTGGGTCATCAACAAGCCCAAGGAGGCGGAGCAGCTTATCGCGGATGTGCTGTCCGGCCAGACCGTCACCAGGGAGCCGATGTATTCCCAGCGGGCCAAGGTGGAGGGCTTTGACGATATTGGAACAACGTACGTGGAGATCGACTACACGAAGCAGCATATGTGGTATTACGAGGAAGGACAGTTGGTTCTGGAGTCTGATATTGTGACGGGAAATATCTCCAAGGGGAACGGCTCCCCGGACGGTATCTTCAAGATCGTCTACAAGCAGAGCCCGGCGGTTCTAAAGGGTGAGGATTACCAGTCCAATGTCACATATTTCCTGCCATTTGCCTACAATGTGGGCTTTCATGACGCGTCCTGGCGGACGAACTTCGGCGGAACGTATTACAAGACCGGCGGTTCCCACGGCTGTGTGAACATGCCGGGCAATGCCGCCAAGGAGCTGTACAGCAAGATTCAGGTGGATACACCGGTGGTGGCGTACTACCGGGAGAAAGTGGAGCTGACGGCAGAGAACTGCCGGATCGCGAATGCGTATTCGTATGTGAAACCAACAGTTCAGCCAGACCGATAAAGGACGATAAATCGTGAGCTGAACTGTTGTCTGGCGCGTGCTGAACTGTCACCTGGCGTGAGCTGACCTTTTACCCCACCCGCCCCACGCTCTCCCGGACAATAAGCCTTCCCTGGAGCGTGATCTGCTGGCTGCTGCGGTAGAAGTTATTATGGATCTTCTTGCTCAGCAGATCCCATGCTATCATACAGACCTCATCCGCGTTTACCCCGATACTGGAGAGCGATGTTTCCATATATGGGGCAACGCTGATGTTGTTCATCCCAATGATGGAGAAATCCTCCGGTATGCGGTAACCCTGCATCTTTAATTCTTTGATAGCGCCCAGGGCGATATTATCATAGGCGCAGATGATAGCGGTGCAGTCCGCTTCCCGTTCCAGCAGTTGGCCAACGCCATCCACGCCTGCCTTCTCGAAGCGGTACTGACTCTCGATCACATAAGGACAGTTCAGGCCAATGCTTTCCATTGCGTCCCGAAAATTCTTCGATTTGTCCGTAGTCAGATGCTCTCCGATAAAGGCAATCTCCTTATGGCCATAATCCTTTAGGAGCTGCACTGATTCAAAGATCGCAGGTTTCGAATCAATCCGAATGTTGTCCACGGAAGCATCCTTAGTGGAAAAGAGAGAAACGATCGGCGTATTGTATCCTTTCTTCCATCGGCAACGCATGTCAAATACGATGATTCCGTCCACTTTCAGATAAGAGGTAAAATATTCCACCAGCTCCGCCTGCTTCTGGACATTGAAGTGGTCTGCGGAAACGATGACGATGCAGTTCTGCGCTTCGATGACCTTCTGAAGCTGTTCTACAAAGCTCGCATAATAGCCGCTGGCAAGCTCCGGAGCGATGATGGCGATGATTTTCTTCGCATGCTTTCCCTTATAGAATTTTCCGTAACAGCCATACTGCTTTGCAATGTCAAAAATATACTTTTTCGTATCCGGACTGACATCGTCTGCATTGGCAAATGCCTTTGAAACAGTGGACACTGATACATTTGCAAGCTTTGCTAATTCGCGCATTGTCATACGAAGAATACCTCCTGAAAATCATTCTTATTTTAGTATAATTGTTTCCCGAAACATGTCAATGAAAATTACGAAAAAGTTTCGCTCCCCGTTTTGTTGAAATCTGTTTCTGGTCGTGCTATGA
>CAKSAI010000329.1 GCA_934434905.1 uncultured Lachnospiraceae bacterium
CTTATGAAGAGTTGGGAAGTATTATCGGGGAAGCAGTAGGTGAGGATCTTGTAAATGAGATTTTCTCTAAATTCTGTACCGGAAAGTAAAAATGGGATTTTCGAAAGAAAGTTATAATTTAGCTGAAAAATTTTTTTATGAAAGAGGATAAAAAAATGCCTTCGATTATAGAAAATTATGATGTTTGTGTAATAGGTGCGGGACATGCCGGGTGCGAGGCGGCTCTGGCCTGTGCACGGCTGGGTCTGGATACGATTATTTTCACAGTGAGTATTGAGAGTATTGCCATGATGCCTTGCAATCCCAATATAGGAGGAAGTTCCAAGGGACATATCGTGCGGGAAGTGGATGCCCTGGGCGGACAGATGGGAATCAATATTGATAAGACCTTCATCCAGTCGAAAATGTTGAACCAATCGAGAGGTCCTGCTGTGCATTCACTCAGGGCACAGGCAGACAAGGCAGAATACAGCCGCCACATGCGGATGACACTGCAGAATACGGATCATCTTACAATCCGCCAGGCGGAGGTAACAGATATTATTGTGGAGGATGGAATTATACGAGGTGTGAAGACATTTTCCGGCGGTACATATTACAGCAAGGCTGTAGTAATCTGCACAGGGACATATCTGAAGTCCAGGTGTCTGTATGGAGATGTGGTGAATCATACGGGGCCAAATGGGCTGCAGTCGGCGAATCACCTCAGCGATTCCTTGCGGGAGCATGGAATAGAGCTTCTTCGTTTTAAGACGGGGACACCTGCCAGAATTGATGGAAGAAGCATTGATTTCTCCAAGATGGAGGAACAATTCGGAGATGAACGGGTGGTACCATTCTCATTTACCACAGATCCGGAAGAGGTACAGAAGGAACAGGTATCCTGTTGGCTTACCTATACAAATGAGAAAACCCACCAGATCATTCGCAATAATCTGGATCGATCGCCGTTATTCTCCGGAATGATCGAGGGTACCGGCCCGCGGTATTGTCCGTCCATTGAGGACAAGGTGGTAAAATTCGCGGAGCGTGACCGTCACCAGGTATTTATCGAACCGGAAGGCCTGTATACGAATGAGATGTATGTGGGAGGAATGTCCAGTTCTCTTCCGGAGGATGTCCAGTATGAGATGTATCATACAGTTCCGGGGTTAGAGCATGCGAAAATTGTTCGAAATGCTTATGCCATTGAATATGACTGTATTGATCCACGACAATTGCGGTCGTCTCTGGAATTCAAATCGATTCGCGGACTTTTTTCCGGAGGACAATTCAATGGAAGCTCCGGTTATGAGGAGGCTGCCGGGCAGGGATTGGTGGCAGGAATCAACGCTGCCATGTATGTGAAGGGGAAGGAGCCCTTGATCCTTGATCGATCGGAGAGTTATATCGGTGTACTCATCGACGATCTTGTGACGAAGGAGAATAAGGAACCATATCGCATGATGACCTCCAGAGCAGAGTACCGTCTGCTGCTGCGTCAGGACAATGCGGATTTGCGTCTTACCAGGAAAGGATATGAAGTTGGGTTGATATCTCAGGAGAGATATGATCTGGTTGTGGAAAAAGAACGGTTGATCAAAGAAGAAGTGGAACGTATTGAGCAGGTTAATATCGGTGCAAACGAGAAGGTGCAGAGATTTCTGAAAGAAAAGGGAAGTACCCCATTGACTACCGGTACTACCTTAGCGGAGCTCATACGCAGGCCGGAGTTTTGTTATGAAGATGTGGCAGATTTGGATCCGGATCGTCCGGCCTTACGGTATGATGTTATCGAACAGGTAAATATCCATGCAAAGTATGACGGATATATAAAGCGCCAGATCAAGCAGGTGGAACAATTTAAGAAGCTGGAGAACAAGAAGCTGCCGGAAAACTTCGACTACGATCAAGTAGGTAGCCTTCGAATCGAGGCGAAGCAAAAGCTGAATCTGTATCAGCCTCATTCAGTGGGGCAGGCTTCCAGGATTGCAGGTGTATCTCCGGCAGATATTTCGGTGCTGTTGATCTATCTGGAAACATATTGGAGGAATAAGCGGTGACAGATTTAAAAAAATATGATTTAACTCATTTTCTGGACGGTCTTAAGGAACTTCAGATTATGTTAACCGATGAGCAGCTGCAGGCATTTCTTCTCTATTACGAGATGCTGGTGGCAAAGAATAAAGTAATGAATCTCACAGCTATCACGGAATATGAGGATGTTGTGGAAAAACATTTTCTGGATAGTTTGAGCCTTGTGAAAGCAGTATCCTTAAGTGGAAAAAAGACAGTCCTGGATCTTGGAACAGGCGCCGGCTTTCCGGGAATTCCTTTAAAGATCGCTTTTCCGAAATTGAATATTGTGTTGATGGATTCGTTGAATAAACGGATTGGATTCTTAGATGAAGTGATAATGAAGCTTGGACTTAAGGAGATTCATGCAGTTCATGGAAGAGCTGAAGAAATGGGAAGAAGGGCGGAATACCGGGAGAACTTCGATCTGTGTGTGTCCAGGGCAGTTGCAAATCTGGCATCCTTGAGTGAGTACTGTATTCCTTTTGTAAAGAAAGGTGGTTCCTTTATCTCTTACAAATCCGGTGAAATTGAGTATGAGTTGAAGCAGGCAGATAAAGCAATCACAGTTCTTGGAGGAAAGCTGAGGGAAGTTACCAAATTTCAGTTGCCGAACACAGAGATGGCGAGATCACTTGTGGTAATCGATAAGGTGAAGTCAACGCCGAAGGCTTATCCCCGGAAGGCAGGTACGCCCTCCAGGGAACCGATACGATAGCGATGAAAGCCCAGTCTCCATGGATAGATGCAACGGGTGCTTGCACACGCAGGCATCTATTCATGAGAGACGCTAACCTGTATGAGCAAGTAGCGCGATAGCGCGGATTGCGAATGCAGGTAGGATTGCGGGAATGCGAAGCATGGAGCAATCCGAGGGCTTTTATAGAATGCCTTCTATCTGCTCTAACAGCTTCTCCGGAGCCTCCATCTGGGGAAGATATCTGGAATCCTCAACATAGCTTGTCTCTATGGATGGATTGTGCTGGCTGTAGGATTCCATGATATATCGGGAAGCTTCGTTTTCTTTGCTGCAAACAATATAGATATTGTTTTTGATCTTTTCCAGAGCATGCACAATATTTATATTTGTATAGCTGCTAACAATACTGGAGAGAAGGTATTTCCCTTTACTATTATCAAGATGAGCTGACTCATAATAGGAATCCATGATTTTGCTGGAGGCCAGATGGCTCTTATAATAGTATTTATTTGAGAAAATTTTCTCTATCCCAATGGCGCAATACAACAGATTGTAAAGGAAGGTTCCGATAATGGGAAGGTCGACCAGACACTTCAAAGCGTTCTTCCTCTTGTCCGGCGTCTCCATCAGGTCATTCAAATTCTCCGGATTGATAAGGACAATCTTATCAACACATTCGGGATTCATATTGCAGGCCATAACTGTGAATGATCCGGATGAACCGGTGGAAATAACAGTAGTCTTCTCATGGATGATATTGTTAATAAAATCAGTGAGGAGCTGCACATACAGGTAATTCGTGTAGGTAAGGTTTGGCTTGCTGCTTCTGCCACATCCAATCAGGTCAATGGTGTAGACGGTATGCTTCTTGGAGAGAGACTTATAAATCTTCTCCCATTCAACCGAGGAGGAAGCCGGATCTAAATCATGGACAAGAAGAACAGGGGAACCTTTTCCTGATTTGGAATAAAATATGCTACCATATTTCCAATCATAGAAATGCCCATGATCTGTCTTCAGCAGATTTTTCAAAGTGCTGGAGATGCTTATAAATTTGTTAATGGCATATATGCTGGCAGTTGTTAATGTGGTTAGAATTACAAAATTGCGGATGTGTTTTTTCATTCTGGTAACCCCCTTCGTGAGTGGAATGTCTTCTTTGCAGACGTAGTAGTCGTT
>CAKSAI010000330.1 GCA_934434905.1 uncultured Lachnospiraceae bacterium
GAATTGCGGATCGTACCGATTACGACCTGACACAGCACCAGAATGTGTCCGGTCAGGATCTTTCCTATTTTGACGATCAGAAAAATGAACGCTACATTCCTTATGTCATTGAGCCCTCACTTGGTGCGGACCGTGTGGTTCTGGCCTTCCTGTGCGGCGCTTATGATGAGGAGAATATCGGCACAGAGGAGAAGCCGGATATGCGTACCGTGCTTCATTTCCATCCGGCGCTTGCACCGGTGAAGATCGGTGTGCTGCCGCTTTCCAAGAAGCTGAATGAGGGTGCGGAGAAGATATATGCACAGTTGTCGAAGAAGTATAACTGTGAATTTGACGACCGGGGAAATATCGGAAAGCGTTACCGCCGGCAGGATGAGATCGGAACCCCCTTCTGCGTGACCTATGATTTTGAGTCGGAGACAGACGGAGCGGTTACGGTTCGTGACCGGGATACCATGGAGCAGGAACGGGTACGGATCGAGGATTTGGACGCTTATTTTGCAGAAAAGATGGCTTTTTAGGAAAGACAAAATTTGACAAAACTTTGTTAGTTAAAAAAATCACAAAAATCTATTGATTATATTTTAAAATATGGTAGAATGGATATGTGCGCAAAAAAATAGCATATTTGGTCGCACATTCTAACGTTTATAACAGCAGAGGGTTCGCAGTGCGCGCTCTCTGCTGTATGTAAGCCAAAGTATCATATAGGAGGAATTTCAAATGGCAAAGAAATGGGTGTATTTGTTTAAAGAAGGAAACGCGAGCATGCGTGAGCTTCTTGGCGGAAAGGGTGCGAACCTGGCAGAGATGACCAACATCGGCCTTCCGGTTCCGCAGGGCTTCACCATCACAACAGAAGCTTGTACCCAGTACTATGAAGATGGTCGTGAGATCAATGACGAGATTCAGGGACAGATCAACGAGTATATTGTTAAGATGGAAGAGATCACCGGCAAGAAGTTCGGTGACAAGGAGAATCCGCTTCTGGTATCTGTTCGTTCCGGTGCAAGAGCTTCCATGCCCGGTATGATGGACACTATTCTGAACCTCGGTCTGAATGAGAACGTGGTGAATACCATCGCACATATGTCCGGCAATCCGCGTTGGGCCTGGGACTGCTATCGCAGATTTATCCAGATGTACTCCGACGTTGTTATGGAAGTCGGCAAGAAGTATTTCGAGGAATTGATCGACAAGATGAAGACTGAGCGCGGTGTGAAGCTGGACGTTGAGCTGACCGCTGATGACTTGAAGGAGCTGGCTAACCAGTTCAAGGCTGAATACAAGGAGAAGATCGGTGCAGACTTCCCGGACGATCCCAAGGAGCAGTTGATGGGAGCCATCAAGGCCGTGTTCCGTTCCTGGGACAATCCTCGTGCCAATGTATACCGTCGTGACAACGATATTCCTTATTCCTGGGGTACTGCTGTAAATGTACAGTCTATGGCCTTCGGAAATATGGGCGATGACTGCGGTACCGGTGTTGCATTTACGAGAGACCCGGCTACCGGCGCGACAGGTCTGTTTGGAGAATTCCTGACCAACGCACAGGGCGAGGACGTAGTTGCCGGTGTCCGCACACCTATGAAGATTACAGAGATGGCAGACAAGTTCCCGGAAGCTTTCGAGCAGTTCAAGGAAGTTTGCAAGACTCTGGAGAATCATTACAGAGATATGCAGGATATGGAGTTCACCGTTGAGCACGGCAAGCTGTACATGCTGCAGACCAGAAATGGTAAGAGAACCGCACAGGCAGCTCTTAAGATTGCCTGCGATCTTGTAGATGAGGGAATGAGAACCGAGGAAGAGGCAGTTGCCATGATCGATCCTCGTAACCTGGATACCCTGCTGCATCCGCAGTTTGACGCGGCTGCACTGAAGGCTGCAACGCCTCTTGGCAAGGGTCTTGGTGCTTCTCCGGGTGCTGCCTGCGGCAAGGTTGTATTTACAGCAGACGACGCAGTAGAATGGGCGGCCAGAGGTGAGAAGGTTGTTCTGGTTCGTCTTGAGACCTCTCCTGAAGATATCACCGGTATGAAGGCTGCACAGGGTATCCTGACTGTCCGCGGTGGTATGACCAGCCATGCAGCAGTTGTTGCCCGCGGAATGGGCGAGTGCTGCGTATCCGGATGCGGCGACATCAACATGGATGAAGCTAACAAGAGATTCACTCTGGGTGGCAAGGAATTCCATGAGGGAGATGCAATCTCCATCGACGGAACCACCGGTAACATTTATGCCGGACTGATCCCCACCGTTGACGCTACCATCGCCGGTGAGTTCGGTCGTGTTATGGCATGGGCAGACAAGTTCAGAACCCTGAAGGTTCGTACCAATGCAGATACACCCGCAGACGCCAGAAAGGCTCGTGAGCTTGGCGCAGAGGGAATCGGTCTTTGCCGTACAGAGCATATGTTCTTCGAGGAAGACAGAATCGCTGCTTTCCGTGAGATGATCTGTGCTGACACTGTTGAGGAGCGTGAGGCTGCCCTTGATAAGATCCTGCCGTATCAGCAGAGCGACTTCGAGGGACTGTTTGAGGCTCTTGAGGGCAATCCTGTTACCATCCGTTTCCTGGATCCGCCTCTTCATGAGTTCGTTCCTACTGAGGAAGAAGATATTAAGAAGCTGGCTGACGCACAGGGCAAGTCTGTGGAGACCATCAAGGCTCTCATTGCTTCCCTGCACGAGTTTAACCCGATGATGGGTCACAGAGGCTGCCGTCTTGCAGTTACTTATCCGGAAATCGCTAAGATGCAGACCAGAGCTGTCATCCGCGCAGCTATCAATGTTCAAAAGGCTCATGCTGACTGGAAGGTAAAGCCGGAGATCATGATCCCACTTGTATGCGAGGTTAAGGAGTTGAAGTTCGTTAAGAAGGTAGTTGTGGAGACCGCTGACGCTGAGATCGCTGCTTCCGGCATCGATCTGGAGTACGAGGTAGGTACCATGATCGAGATCCCGAGAGCAGCACTGACCGCTGATGAGATTGCTACAGAGGCTGACTTCTTCTGCTTCGGTACCAACGACCTGACACAGATGACCTTTGGCTTCTCCCGTGACGATGCAGGCAAGTTCCTGAATGCTTACTATGACACCAAGATCTTCGAGAACGATCCTTTTGCAAAGCTGGATCAGACAGGTGTCGGCAAGCTGATGGAGATGGCTATTAAGCTTGGCAAGCCGGTAAATCCGAAGCTGCACGTTGGTATCTGCGGCGAGCACGGCGGAGATCCTTCTTCCGTAGAGTTCTGCCACAAGATCGGTCTGGACTATGTTTCCTGCTCACCGTTCCGTGTACCAATCGCAAGGTTGGCGGCAGCGCAGGCAGCGATCGCAAGTAAGTAAGGAAATAAAAGGATGTAATACTTGAAAGGGAAGCGAACAGCTTCCCTTTCTTTAGGTGTGTCTTGATAATGCAAAAATAATTGGTTTGCATTTGACTCAATCTTCATCTTCGTCATCATCAGGCCAGGACGAGATCATATGGATATCTAATCTTCGATGATTTCGTATTCTATGCGGGAACCTTTGACTCGTTTGGCATGAAATGATAAACCGTTTGCCTTCCAATGGGGAAAATGATCGGATTTTTCACTGTTGGTATCACGATGGCAAATTATGATGTTGTCAAGAACATCACACCCTCCGTTTGAGATCGGTCTGATATGATCGATCGTCGGATGATAGGAGCTATGGGGATTACCGCAAGCCGATTTTTTCATTAATCTACCTGTGTAATCATATACCTCTTGCTTTGCGCCGTATACGCGGTTCCAGACATCAATGGTTTTATACTTTGACATTTTGAGTACCTCTCTTTCTTTAGTTTGCAAGTTTATATTAGCAAATTAAGAAAAGAAAAAGGAGGGTACAGTTGTACCCGTCCCATTATGGCAAGTCTAAAACAATTTCGAAATTTC
>CAKSAI010000331.1 GCA_934434905.1 uncultured Lachnospiraceae bacterium
GGGGGCGGTGGCTATCAATATTTTTACACCGAGTTTGAGAATCCGTCTGATAACCGATGGTATGAAAATCTGATCTATCTGCCGGTTGGCACGCTGCCGGATAAGGAGCTGAGAGATATTTCCTATAAAAAGGCATATGGGGATTTCTACTATTGCTCGACCCACACAAACATCGGTTCCGATGCCTTCTACATAGTGGAATTTGTGGACAAAAACGGATACCGGATCGAAGTCAGCGGCCGGTTTAGAGATAAAACATACGACCACTTCAATGATATGTACGGTTACTTGGAAAAGCTGCTGGATAAGATCAATGGCGAGGATAGGAAGACCTCCTGACCGCACAGGGGGACGCCGCCTGCCGCGGAACTGTCAAAACGGTGGCTTTTTTCGTGACGGACCGGTTGATTTGTGGAGCGCCGATCGGCAGGTATTGTTTGGCGTCCGCGCCTCTCTTTCGTTAAACTATGCGTACTTTGAGGAGGAACTATCCAACATATGGATAAAAAATTCAAGATAATCATCCTGATAATAGGGATCGCCGTTATCTACCTTTCCTTCTTCGCCCTGGCCTCGATAGCCGAAACGATCAATGCCTCTCAAACGTTGACAGCGCTTTCCACAGTGGTGATGCTGACTGAATTATCTGCTTTATTGTGGTTCATTCGACGGGCGTTTTCCCTTCCGCTGTTAGTGAGACGGTTATTGTTATATTTGCAATGCTTGCTTGCGGTGGGGATCATAGGCTTGCTCATTCATCTTATTGTCTGTTTCTTTAACCCTCATTACACCTGACTCATATTTATTCAAAAATTCAGGAGGAATACATGTGCGACATTTTACGGAAAGAGCCGCTGCGTTTTTGATCGATGTCTGTCTGGCTGGCATCGTGACCTTGCCCTTTTTATGGCCGATCACCGACGCCATGCAGAATGACCGGCTGTCTAAACCGCTGTTCTGGCTGCTGTATTTGCTGATCCTGGCCGCATTTGCCGCATTGCTTATTCTGCGGGACGTTCTTTTGAAAGGCAGAAGTGTGGGAAAGCGGTTGTTTGGCCTGCATGTGCGGGATAAACATACACTGGCTGATGCCCGCCCGGTTCAGTTGATCCAAAACAACCTCTTTTTCTGGATACCGGCAGTAGATCTGATCCTGCTGCTGGCGACGGGCGCCACATTGGGCAATCGTGTATCCGATACAGTAGTCACAGCAGAGGAAAAACCGCTGGGACGCCGCCGCTTTTGGCAGGAGCCGATCGTTTGGTTGGCGCTGTTTGCTGTCGCCGGGATCGCGGTGATCGGAACGCGTGTGCTGCCCCATCTGTTCCACTCCGCCCGGGATACCGAGGAATATCAGGCAGCCTATGCCTATCTGAAGAGCAGTGAGGCGTTTCAGATGTTGGGAGAGGAAGAGTCGGCCATACATATGCAGTCCTATCAGAGAAAAGGAGCACTGAAAAACGGCTCCACCGCCACGATCACCTTTTGTGTTGCCGGGCAGAATTTTACCGTGGTCTGCCATGCTGCTGAGGACGCCCCTTGGGCGGTTTGTACGGAATGTACGGCATTTGACTGAGGTATATAGTGGCGCCGCCGGGTAACAAGGGAGAATCCCCATGAGGTCCGCTTTTGTATCGTTAGGGCAGCCGCCAATGTGCGGCTGCCTCTTTTGCTATCCGTTTGGAATGGTATAACCCATAATATTTAATCTACTTGTGCTGAGTATACGCTTTATGTATTGCAGAACAATTTTCAAATACAAATTCGACCGAAGATATATTCTGCTCTAAATCGTTTATTGATTTACTTATACATGAAACCGTTTTTTTCAGCACCGCTTGAACAGATTCATTAAAAAACGGCGCCCGCCATCTAAAGACTTTCTCCACTCCATCTATATCCAGGAAAACTTCTTGCTCCAAGTAATCTGTATATTTATGTGTATACTTATTGTCTTCAGAAAACTTTTGCGATAGTTCATTCAAACCTTTTTTCAGCATCTGAGCGTGTTCACCCGATAAGTAGTATACATTAGACTCTATATATACATCGGCACCTTCATCCTTGTGGCTTTTTTCGGCATTTCGAATTCTGTCCCATGCAACAATTCTTAAAACATACTCCTTCTTTCTTGATCGTTTAAACTCAAAAACGCTATAAAAAGTATCACGATCATTGTATTTTCTATAATTATAGTGAAAAATTCTGTAAGCCTCATGTTTTTCGCCGCCAATGGTTACTACTGCACAACCACAATTTATAAAAGAATCAAATTGTATTTTTTGTTGTACAGTAATTGGACACTTGTTTCCCAAATTGGTGTACTGCACAGGCTCTATATTTCTAATATTATCAAGAATAATCATATCATTTCATTGTCTCCTTGAGAACCGTATGCTCTTTCACATACTGGCTCACACATCCACAAGCCTCTGCCATTACCAATAATGGTTCCTGCGATAATTGTACAGCCAATTATCGACACATATAAACAGCACTACGCCGATAAATGCCATAAAATATACCTTGATATAACCATTATCTGCAAACATCTCCGCGCGAGAGAACACATACCGCTCAATACAAAAAAACAGAAAGAACGCATAGTTAATGATTTGACCGACAAAAAGCGGAAGCGGAAACTTTGTGCTTCGACAATTGAAAAACAAAAGGCAAACCATCCATTTGGGAAATTGTCGACGAAGGACACTGCTAAAAGGATAAGCTTTCATATCTGTTGCCCTATTGATCCCATATTGGCAATCTTTTTTTTGTGCTGTGCTGAAATAAAAACATGGTGAACCAAAAATCAACAAATAAAATCCAGTGAAGCATTTATGTCTTTCCCCTAATAAATTTTTGAAACCAATCTGCAATTTATGTGTATACATATACACGGGCACCGTTGGCGCTGCAGAGATTTCCGCCTGTGAAAACCTTAGTTTACACAAGTATACTCTTTGTTGGCAGTCATATCAAGACGCTGAGCAGCTTTCAAAAGCGACCGAATTTCCACCAAAATATTAACCCATATATTGTCTGAAAATTCCTTGTCAAACATATAATCCATTAGACGTTCTTTAGGCAAAACTAATGGCAAATAGTCAGGGACAACACAATCAAATATCCATCTTAGCTTTTGGGGAGAAAAATCATTTTTTCGGCTGCATATCAATTGATACAGCTCACAAGGATACCGCTCTGCAATCATTGACATGGCGCCGATTTGATCATCATCATTGCCTTGAATGAATATTCGGGTTAATTCTTCAAAAGAAAGGCCCTCACTGTTGCAAAAACACATATACCTTTCGCGATAATACGGCAAAAGGACGCAGGATTTCCAAGCTCCGCTGCCGCTGTATTTACCGATTTTCTTTTCTTCACAAAGATCAACCAGTTTAAACTTTGCCATATATTCTCCTTAATAAAATGGAATAATGGTGTTGTTGTCCCACTTTTCGCAGAGGATTTTGGTGCCGTCGAGGTTGTATGTGAGTTCAGCCAGCCTAATTTAACCGTTATGTTTCTTTTGAATCATTTGAATCACTTTTTGCCTTAATCTTGGTATACTTCCAATCTGCCCATACCCACACAAAACTGCTTATATAGGGTACTAGCTGATATAAGAAAATATAAGCATCCTTACATTTATACCAAAAAAAGATATTGATCACCATCGTAAGCCCCAAGCTCCACACGATGCACCTGTGCGGTATTTTAAATATCCTCAATTGCATACCCGTCAGCAAAAGCGGTATGCTTGCCACGCCATGATTCACTGAACCCTCAAAAAAATATGTAAAGAGATCCATTTGACCTGTCCTTTCTTTTCCCGGTCTTTCCGGAGTATCTTGAGGTGCCATACATATAGAGTCCCGGGAATTCTCTCTATTTTCTCCTAAGCCAAAACAGCGTAAGAC
>CAKSAI010000332.1 GCA_934434905.1 uncultured Lachnospiraceae bacterium
GTGACTTTGCGATTGAATTGAGAGGCATTACGAAGAGATTTGGAAGCGTCTGTGCCAACGACAATGTGAATCTGACAGTAAGTCACGGGGAAATCTTATCACTGCTGGGAGAGAACGGCAGCGGCAAGACGACCCTGATGAATATGATTTCCGGTATCTATTATCCTGACGAGGGACAGATCTTCATCGATGGCAAGGAAGCAGTTATCCGCTCTCCCAAAGATGCTTTTGATTACAGGATCGGCATGATCCATCAGCATTTCAAGCTGGTGGACGTTTTTTCCGCGGCAGAGAATATTGTGCTGGGGTTAAAGGAAAAAGAAGGATATAATGTCAAGAAATCTGCACTTAAGATCCGTGAGATCAGTGAGCAGTATGGTTTTGAGATCGATCCTTTTAAGAAGGTGCATGATATGGCTGTCTCAGAGAAGCAGACCGTAGAGATCCTGAAGGTACTCTACCGGGGCGCCGACATTCTGATCCTGGATGAACCGACAGCGGTTCTCACACCCCAGGAGACGAGAAAACTGTTTGCTGTTCTGCGCAGGATGAAGGAGGATGGCAAGGCGATTATCATCATCACCCACAAGCTGCACGAGGTTCTGGAGATTTCCGACCATGTTGCTGTTCTGCGTAAAGGGCAGTACATTGGAACTGTGGAGACCGCCAAGACGAATGAGAAAGAGCTGACGGAGATGATGGTAGGTAAGAAGATTTCCTTGAATATTACCAGGAACGATCCAGTGGATCCCAAGGATCGTCTGGTAGTGAAGGATCTTGTGTGTGAGAACAGCGAAGGTATCAAGGCCCTGGATCATGTATCCTTCACAGCCAGATCCGGTGAGATCCTGGGGATCGCCGGGATCGCAGGCAGCGGACAGCGTGAGCTCTTAGAGGCCATCGCGGGTCTGGGACGGTTAAACGAAGGCGAGATCTTATATCATAATCCCAAGACCGGAGAGACGGATAATTTGAGAGACAAGTCTCCCATCGAGATTCGGGAACTGGGCGTCCGGCTTTCCTTTGTGCCGGAGGATCGTCTGGGCATGGGACTTGTGGGGAACATGGATATTATTGACAATATGATGCTTCGAAGCTACCGTAAGGGTAAGAGTGCCTTTGTGGAGCGGAAGGCGCCGAAGGACCTGGCCGAGCAGATCGTGGAGCAGCTGGAGGTTGTTACACCAAGCACTACCATTCCGGTGCGGCGTCTTTCCGGCGGAAATGTACAGAAGGTGCTGGTGGGGCGTGAGATTTCCTCTTCCCCGACGGTACTTATGGCTGCCTATCCGGTGCGCGGACTGGATATCAATTCTTCCTACGCCATCTATAATCTGTTGAATGAGCAGAAGAAGAAGGGGGTTGCCGTAATCTTCGTCGGCGAAGATCTGGACGTACTCTTAGAACTATGTGATCGTATTCTTGTAATGGGTTCCGGCCGGATTACCGGACTGCTGGATGGCCGGACGGCTTCCAAGGAAGAGATCGGGCTTCTTATGACTAAGACAAACGGGGGTGAAGAGAATGAATAAGGTGGAAAAGCGTACCCGTGAGCCGATGTTCCACATCACAAAGCGTGACGATATGGCCTTGTGGAAGTCATGGCTCGTGCGTCTCGTTGCCATTGTTCTGGCGCTGGTCGTATGTGCATTGGTGATCGTGGTTCTGACAAAATATAATCCGATCCAAGTATACAAGGCAATGTTTGCAGGAAGCTTCGGCAGTAAGCGGAAGTTCTGGACATTACTGCAGAACCTGGCGATGCTTCTATGTATCGCGCTGGCGGTAACGCCAGCCTTTAAGATGCGTTTCTGGAATCTTGGCGCAGAGGGTCAGACGCTGGTAGGCGGTCTGGCCGCGGTGGCCTGTATGTTCTATTTGGGAGACTCCGTGCCTAATGTGGCGCTGATCCTGATCATGCTTGCGGCGGGTATTGCCGGCGGTATGATCTGGGGACTTATTCCGGCGTTCTTTCGGGCGCATTTTAATACCAATGAGAGCCTTTTTACCCTGATGATGAATTATGTGGCGATGCAGCTGGTGTCCTTTGCTATTATGGTTTGGGTACCCAGCGGTTCCAGCGTTATGGGAATCGTCAATCAGAGCACCAAGGCAGGCTGGCTTCCGGCGCTGTTCGGACAGAAGTACATGATGAATATCCTGGTCGTAGTGGTTCTCACGGTGATCATGTTCATCTACCTGAAATACAGTAAGCAGGGCTATGAGCTGTCTGTTGTGGGAGAGAGTGAGAATACAGCCCGCTACATCGGAATCAATGTGAAGAAGGTCATCATCCGTACTATGGCTATTTCAGGTGCCATCTGCGGACTGGCGGGATTCCTGCTTGTTTCCGGGACGAATCATACCATCTCCAAAGATTTGGCCGGTGGCATGGGCTTTACAGCCATCATGGTATCCTGGCTGGCGAAGTTTAATCCGGTGATGATGGTGATTACTTCCTTCCTGATCGTATTTCTGCAGAAGGGAGCAGGAGAGATCGCTACTGCCTTCCGGTTGAATGAGAGTGTGTCTGATATCCTGACCGGTATCATCATTTTCTTCATCATCGGCTGTGAGTTCTTTATCAACTACAAGATCAATATACGTACTAAGCATAAGGAGGCCAAGTGATGATCCAAACAATTTTTGCATTTATCCATGCCGCGATTATACAGGGGATCCCGCTGCTCTATGGCGCTACCGGCGAGATCATAACGGAGAAGAGCGGAAATCTGAATCTGGGTATTCCGGGCATCATGTATATGGGCGGTATCTCCGGAATCATTGGCGGCTATCTCTATGAGCATTCCACGGATGATCCGAAGGCGGCGTTGTGTATTCTGATCCCACTGTTGTCCTGCCTTATAGGTTCCGTGCTGATGGCGCTTATCTACAGCTTCCTGACGATCACGCTTCGGGCGAATCAGAACGTGACCGGTCTGGCGCTGACTACCTTTGGCATCGGGGTAGGAAACTTCTTCGGCGGTTCGCTGCTGAGCTTCTTTGGTGAGTCCGGTTCCATCTCCCTGCTCACCACAGGAAACTATTTTAAGAAGTCACTGCCATTTGCCGATAAGCTGGGATTGTTTGGAAAGACCTTCTTATCCTTCGGTTTCCTGGCGTATCTGGCGATTGTTATTGCCATTGCAGCTTCCTGGTTCCTGAAGCGTACCCGCACAGGACTTTCCTTAAGGGCCGTAGGAGAGAACCCGGCCACGGCGGACGCAGCCGGAATCAATGTAGCCCGTTATAAATACCTTGCCACCTGTATCGGCGGTGCCATTGCAGGACTTGGCGGACTGTACTTCGTAATGGATTACACGGGAGGAGCCTGGACAAATAACGGCTTCGGTGATAGAGGATGGCTTGCCATCGCTATCGTGATCTTTGCCATCTGGAAGCCCAGCACAGCCATCTTCAGTTCCTTCCTGTTCGGAGGACTGTATATCCTGTGCCTCTATATTCCGGGACTTTCCAGCAGTGCCAAGGAGCTTATCAACATGCTGCCCTACGTGGTGACCATCATCGTGCTGATCATTACCAGCGTGCGCAAGAAGCATGGAAGCCAGCCGCCGGCCAGCCTGGGATTGTCGTATTTCCGGGAAGAGCGGTAGAAGCAATTCGTTAGGTGAAAGTATAGAAAGAGTACGATAAATTGTGAGGACGGAGATGATTTGGAATCTCCGTCCTGCTTTGTTTTTTGAAAACCTTATTTAATTATTATTTCAGCAAATCTAACAATGTCCATCGCACTCCTCCTACTTTAAATAGAATTTGCGATGCACTTTTTCAGTCGCATGTAGGACTCATACACTGGTGTAGTTCCTTCAAGAAATCCACTTTGATATGCTTCGCTTTTCTTAATATCATTGCGCTTTAATATATTGGCAAGATTCTCCACTGTAATACCGTTTTTATTG
>CAKSAI010000333.1 GCA_934434905.1 uncultured Lachnospiraceae bacterium
GTATAGGAATATGGTTAAAAAATTCCAAACTGTTTTCTTCCATTCCAAGAACACCACGGCAATTCCAATAAATAAAAAATCACATTTTTTAAATCTATCCAGGCTGCCTCTGATGTTATCTTTTTGTTGTTTTTTTATATTTGTAGCTGTTCAGATCCGGGCTAGCATAACGAAACCGGAACAAAAGCATACGCTTCCCTATACTGTTCGCTCTTTCCGTTCCGCCATGTGCCGGGCAGTTCAAAGGTATATGGCCCAACGCTCTCCGGCTCTTCCTCCTCCTTTAAATGATGAGGTCCCAGGAAATTCCGATTGCTGACAATTAATTCTATCACAATCTCATTCTTTCCGACATGGGAATAATTGGAAATATCCAGTCGCTTGTCATACAGCAGCGAACCGGCTTTCTGTCCATTTACCCAGACTGTCATGACCTGAAAACGTCCCTGAAATTCCAGAACCGCTTCTCTTTGCTCCAATATTACTTCTCTTCGCAAAGTCATCTTCCCGGAGAAGAACGGATAACCGTCAGTCACGATATTTTCAACTGTCTTTTGTGTTCCGGCAATGTAGAAATCAGAAGCAAGTATAATTCCCGGTGTTTCCCCCGGTTCAGACTTTTGTGCATACACGCCGAAGTCACCGGCCAGATATATAGATTCCAGTTCTGTATCGTAGCACAGGCAGTTACGCAGGTTCTCGGTTACATCTTCGCCAAACAATGCATAATATACATCTTCGCTCTGATAGAAATAAGTCTCAACGATAATTTCATTTTGGCCCGTAACAATCCACGGTGTAATGTCCCCCCTAACAATCTGATGATCCCGTTCCCAGGTCTTATCCGGCTTCACTGCATGTCCATTCACTGTCAAATGCATGTCTTTCGCTTTTTCAACAATCAACGATATTTGCGACGGTCTCACCCGCACATCAAAGGTATGCTTCATATATACTGTTCCCTGATAACGTTCCTCTAACAATTGCTGGAATATACCCTCGCAGGATAACTTTTCACTGTAATGAATGCCATCCTTGGAATATCTTGCAGTATCCAGTGTCAGATAATTTTCAGTTGTTTCTATTACTTCCGCAATAGGTGGTAAATGTACCACGGATTTTGATGGAAGCTCCTCTACTTCTTTTTTACTGAACATCAGGACACAAGACTGTCCGGCATCCAATGTAATCTCTGTAGGAACAATCGAAGATGTCATTGTATCCAGGTTCCATCGTTCGAAGGAAGTATATCCTTCTGTCAAATGGTAGGTAATTGTTTTCGCTTTCTCCCCATAATTCTGCACAAACAGGGTCCAGCCTTCCTCGCTTTTTCTCAGAGTGGAATGAACCTTTTCCACCGGCTCTTTTAACTGATACGGAAGTGTCTCTGCCAGCTGTTTCATGGAAATCGTGCTTTCAAGATAGGAATAATCATATGGTTCTCCCTCCAGATAAGCCGGTTTTTCATCCAGCAGCAATACTTTGCCACCATTTTCTACATATCGGTGAATCAATTGTTCCGTATGTACTCCCATTGTATAGCAGGTGGGAATTACCAGATACTCATATTCGCACTGACCACACCCAAGCTTATCCCCGTTCACAAATCCATGCCGCTCCAGCAGTGTCTCATCCAGAAAATGGAACGGTATCTGCGCCTGTGTCAGCCATTCCTGCTGCTTACAAAATGCTTCCTCCAGTTCCTTGATGTGGAAACCATTCAGAATACCATTCGCAATAGATTCCTGATATCTGAATTCAAGATATGCGCTCCGCATAGGATGAAGCATAGCTACGGTTACTTTTTCTTCCAGATTGGATAACAGGTATCCAAGCCGTGTATAATAATCGTTAAACTGTTTAAACCCTTTGGCAATCCATGGATTCACGGGTGAAAAGTGTGCTGGATAGTCACGTTTGCGCTGTCCGTGTTCTGAATACGGAACCAGGTGATGACACATTCGATTCACACCGCCTATGTACTGAAAATCTCCCATTACCCGAAGTTCTGTTGGTGTAACATCCCAGCCACAACATCCGAAGGTCTCTGTTAAAACCTGCTTCTTTCCCATCTGTCGGGCAGCACTGGCCACCTGTCTGAGGGAGAGTATATTTCCCACCGAACGATTGAGCCAGTCAATCCCTGGCATATGCATGAATTCGTAAAAAGGCATTACTCCGGCACAACAAGTCATCTGAAACCCAAGAGATGTTTCCTCCACATAGTGTCCGGTAAATTTTACTCCATGGTCATTGCACCAGTTGTATATCTTCTCGGCGAAATTTTTGAGCATCAGCTGATGCATTGTAAGCCAATATTGATAACGGAATCTGCGATACCCCTTTTTCTCCATGAACAGCAAACCGAGACTGTCCAGCACATCTTCACCATAGCGTTCTGCAAAGGCCTGCGGCATCATCCGTGTGTAAGGCATCTGCCAGCGGTAATACTGCGGTTCGTCTGTAAAAAAGCCGGTCATATATTCTGACAGCTTCTCTCCATAACGTTCAGCATATTTCTCATGAGTCTCCTCCAGAAAACGATCCACCACTTCCCCATTCAGAATATCGACGGAGGAAGGTGAAATATGTAAAAACACATTTAAGCATTCCCCTTCTGCCTCTTCCTCTATCCGGCGGAGGGAATCTCCTTCTATCAAGTATACCAACCAGGCCGAGGAGTCATATACTCCAATGGTATAGGTCAGATATCTGTCCCGATATTCTTCCTTTTCTAACAGCTTTCCTCCTGCGAAACCGCTGGGCCAGCCGTTTTCATCATATACCCATGCCTGCATATCAAATTTCTTTGCTTCATGGGTGCAGACATCTATGCATTGCATCCATTCTTCTGATAAATAGGGCGTTTTTAAGCCTCCTCGTGCATGCATGATATAGCCGCCGATTCCAGCCTGTTTCATCCAGTTAATCTGGTCAATTAATTGTTCTTCTTCCAACCGGTCATTCCATGACCAAAAGGGAATTGCCTGATATTCGGTCAAATGTTTCGGCAAGTCTTTTAATAAATCATTCATCCCCTGCTCCCCTTTTTCTATTTCTTCTGTTTATCTTTTATTCATAATCTTCAATACGCCACTGATCCTTCCAGTCGATGTATGCCATCTCCCCATCAAAACGAATGGGCAGCCATACATAATCTGCAATGGATGTATTCTCCTTTGTTGCATCATGCTGGCTCATGCGTGAAAAATCAAATTCTTTATCAGTAAAGGTACATTCAAACATTTCCGCATACACCTCATATTCCTTATCCATCTGGTCCGGCAGCCAGCGATCAGCGCAGGCGATGTACAGATCCTTCTTGCCTTCTACCTTAAATATACAGGAAATCTGTGAATGATAGGAGGTGTTGGAGGGATCATCCGGATGCGGATTTCCCAATACCGTAAAAGGCCCATGCCAGGTATCTGCGATAGCTACCTCCGAAGGATTCGGCAAATATCCTGTAGTTCCGGAGGTTATCAGATAATGCTTTCCATTCCGTTTAAAATGTGCCGGTGCCTCTCTTACATACGGCGGACACGGTTTCGGAAAATGCGTACTGTAATAACCGGTCACATCTGTATAATCTTCCGTCAGATCTGCACATATCAGTTCACTGTGTACTCTTTCAAAGTAGTAATATGCCTTTCCATCCTCTGCCACTACCAGATCATAGTCTCCGGCACTCATATTCAACGGGCGTAATCCTTCCCGTACCTTCGTATACGGACCTAAAATATAATCTGCTGTCAATATTGTCTCTGACTGGGTTAAATCCACATTCTCCATCTTTAACCAGCACACATATTTCTTTGTCTTCTGATTGTAGATAATATGTGGCCTGTCCATGCACCTTGTGGGATGCAGAGAAGAATCC
>CAKSAI010000334.1 GCA_934434905.1 uncultured Lachnospiraceae bacterium
CGCCATCGGCGGGCTGGCCTGCTTTATCACAATGTATTTTGTGGTTTATCGGAGATTGGGAAGGGCATCTGATCCGGCCTGATAAGAATGTGCTAAGAAATTGCACGAGAGGTTGATTTTTTGGTGTGTGCGTTTTAATCTGGGAATATAAGAAATACTGTAACTATTCAGAACCCCATTCGCAAAATCGCTTCTTCGAAGCTTTCCTTTTGCTCATGTGGTTACTTCGCCATATAAAACTGCTTATCTGCTTGAATGCAAGCATTCGCAGAAAGCAGTTTTGCATGGCTCTGAATAGTTACGAAATACTATAAAATGTATGAGCACTGCCTGCGAACAGGCGTTGGCGGAGCTGCTGCAGGAAAAGAAGATGGGGTGATTTTATGCTGGCGTTATTTATCGTTATTATGGTTATGGTAATATTGTCTGCCGCGATGCCGTTTATCATACTGGCGTTTCAGCGCAGGAAGCAGTAGCATAGGTGTTGTAAGTGCCTTTGTAGCTGGGTGTGGACCAAACTATTATCTTTATCTGGAGAGACTGTGTCGGTAAGTACAGGTGCGACTTTTGCGTCGTGCAGGAACTTGCCGGCACTTTTTTGCATTTGCTTCCGTTTTTATCTGCTCCAAGATTGTTGACAAATGTAACCAATCATGTTATAGTATGTTTACAGATGTAACCAGGAGGTGAAACCTATGAATCAGCATATGAATCTCACACCTGCTGAGTGGAGCGTGATGGAGTGCCTCTGGGAGAAGGCGCCGCGGACTGGCCGGGAGACGACAGAGTGGCTGGAGGAGCGCATGGGATGGAATCGCAGCACGACGCTGACGATGCTCCGGCGTATGGAGGCGAAGGGAGCAGTGACCAGCAGCAACAGAGGCGGTAAGAAGGTCTTTTGCCCGGCCATTCTCCGGGAGGATGCGGCACTGCAGGAGGCGGAGAACTTTCTTGATCGGGTCTACAAGGGCAGCCTCAGCTTCATGGTGAGTTCCATGACCAGGAAGCAGGCACTCTCACAGAAGGAAATTGATGAACTGTACACCATGCTGAAGGAGATGGAGGAGGGAACAGATGATTAACTGGATTGTGGCATCAAGTATTTTGATCGTTGTGGTTATCGTGCTGCGCTGTCTGCTGAAGGGGAAGATCAGCCTGCGGCTGCAGTACGCACTCTGGGGAATGGTGCTTCTGCGCCTGCTGATCCCTTTCAATGTCGGGAGCAGCATCTTAAGCGTCATGAATATCATGGAAAAAACACAGGTAGTGCAGGACATCGAGTCCGTGAAGGATGTGAGCCGCATCGAGCAGCGGGTAAACGGTACGGTGGTGGGTTATCGGCAGCAACGGGAGAATACCGGAAATTCGCAGAATGTACGGAATATAGAAAGCACCCGGAATCTGCAGAATGTACAGAATATCGAAAACGCAGGCAATACAGAAAACGCGGAAAAAACGGGAAATGCCTCTGTGGCTGTGGAGAAGGGCAAAATGAGTGCGGCAGAGTTTGCGCGGCTGGATCGTGTACTCACATTCCGGCAAGCAGCCGTCCCGATATGGCTGTGCGGCATGATTCTGCTGGCAGTTGTTTTCATCCTTTCAAATATTCGGTTTTCCATCCGTCTGCGGCGCACGCGCCAGCGGGTTCCCATGGAGAACTGTCGGCTTCCCGTGTATCTCGCCGAGAATCTGGACACGCCTTGTCTGTTCGGGATTTTTCGCCCGGCTATCTACATAACGAAGGAAGCCGCGGAGAAGGAGGCTGCGTTGCGGCATACGGTGGAGCATGAGATGACACATTTTCGGCATGGAGATCATATATGGGCCATTCTGCGCGGTGTCTGCCTGGTGCTGCATTGGTATAATCCGCTGGTGTGGTGTGCGGCAGTCCTGTCCCGGAACGATGCGGAGCTGGCATGTGATGAGGCTACCATCAAGCGCCTGGGGGAAGCAGAGCGGGCACGCTATGGGTGTACGCTTATCGGAATGACCTGCCGACGCCGCGGTGATGTGCTGGTGATGGCCACCACTATGGTTGGCAGCGGCAGGAATATTAAGGAGCGGATTGCACTGATCGTCCGTAAGCCGAAGACGGCATTATACACGCTGCTGGCAGTGATCCTGATCGCGGCGATGAGTGTTGGAGTTACCTTTACCGGATGCGGGAGCAAGGACGGAAGCAGAGTGTCCGGCGCGAATGTAGACGGAAGTGAGGCGGCTGGCGGAGACGTAGATAAAACCGGAGTACCTGGTGGAAACATCGATAAAATTAGCGATGCGGATGTGACAGCAAGCGGAAATATACCGGGTTCTTATCTGCCGGAGGGATTTTGGAATCTCAGTCAGGATTATGAGAGCGAAAACCGTTTCATGGACAGTATGCCAAACTGTTGCCTGCGATCGCTCTACGCAACCCCGGGCGGTGTGGATCTGGGATTGCTGTTCTATGACGGCGTTGGGCTTGAGACGACCGAAGCGGATCGGAACTTTGTGATTTCCCAGGGCGGTTGGGGAGATGTGGATATCATAAAAGTGCCGAGAAAAACGATGGATGAGGTGTTAAAAAAGTATTTTGATCTCACGCTGGAGGAAACCGGTCAGGTCGGCCTGGAGGGATTTATTTACAACCCGGAGAATGATACCTATTATACGGAACATGGGGACACCAATGCCATTGATATTGAGGTTGAAGAAGAGTACATGGACAAGAACGGACATATCAATGTTGTGTACAGGAGAAAGGGTTATCTGTATAAGGATAAGTATATCGTGACGCTGGAAGAACGTGACGGCCGCTATATCTTCCTGTCCAATGTACGCTGTGTGGGAAGATGGCGTGTCACCTATTCCTATGCGGAGGAATTCCTTGCCATGGAAGATAACGAAGGGATAGAAGCCTGGCTGGATCAGGAACTGGGCAAGAGTCTGCCGGGATTGTATGCGGACTACGATGGTACAGAGCTGCAGCGAAGCATCATTCCGGGCAGAGAATACGAGTCCCTTTCAACCTGTTCCGATGTGATCTACTATCGGACGGAGCGGAAGGAAGGCGTGACAAATATTTTACATAAAATGATAGAAGCGATGATCACTCCCCGGATGGAACCGTCAAAGGACCGTTATTATACGATCACGGAGTATGAGATCGAACCGCAGGAAGCACTTCTCTATTATACGAGTGGCATAGGTGAGACACGCGTGTGGATCTTGCCCATTCTGGATGTGTATTACAGCTATGACGGAGTTGACTTGGTTTCCATGGGAGAGTACGTGAAAGCAGAATCTTTTCTGCTGAAGGATGGCCTTATGCCACTTCAGAGGCAGGGGAGCAGCAGTGTGTTTGTTTTCATACTGATTGAAAAGGATGGCGTGTATCGTCTGCAGAGAGCGGGGGATATGATGGAGGGGTAGACAATACGAGCAGAAGATTAAGGTAGAAGGGATTAGAAGCGCTGTATTTATGTCCGAGAGAAACCAGTTTCTCTCGGACATAATTGAATAAAGAAGATTTTTGAAAGAAAAAGATATATGATATTTTTTTTACTTTAAAAATCTTTAGAAAAATTTTATTTGTCATATCTGGAAAAATATGGTAAAGTAAGTTCATGCAAGACAATTCTGTTTTGTTTTTGTAATCTTGGTATCACAGTTTTATCCGGCAGTTACTGCCAAAGATTCCTGGAAGAAATACACAGATATAGGGGAGGGATGCGTATTGAGGGAATACATACATTAAGGGGATAGTTACTGTTACAATTCACAGTAATTGGGTACTTGCGCTTTTTTAAACAATATACTAAAATAGGAGATGGGAATATGGGGCAAAAGGATATCGCAGAAAAAAACCTCGAGAATT
>CAKSAI010000335.1 GCA_934434905.1 uncultured Lachnospiraceae bacterium
CGTCTGCAGTTCTGTCAATTCTCTTTCTTGTGCAATATATTTTTTTGCAATCACAAGATCCACAACGTCACATTTTCCATTGCCATTAGCGTCGCCATATGCCACCACATTTACAGATTGAAGTTCTATGTCCTTGTAGGACAGTTTTATGCACATTCCGGTGGAAATATATCCCATCGTAGCAGGCGCGCCTTCTGCTGTGTATATGGTAACAATGCCATTCTCTGCTATAATGTCTGCATATATTTCACCATACGATCTATTTGGCTGAATATATAGTACACCTTTTTCCACAGACACAGTTCCGGACACAAACTCCATCGTTGTCTCAAATTTCAGCAGTTCCTCCTCCGCAGCATCGATCTTCCCCCTATTGTCGATCAATGTTTGATCTGTCGTGCTGAACATATTATAAAGATTTCGGACATGTACGATCTCCGCACGATTTGTCGGAAGAATCTTATCCACAGACGGCAGCGCCTCGATCTTCCGTTTCATTTCATCCACGCTATATGTTGTTTTCCAGATACGTATGTCATCAATATAGTAATCCGCTGTGGAACCTATGGTGTTAAAACGCAGCGAACTCCAGGTGGCGGAGTCAGGGTCATATTGATCCGGTGTATCGGTATTTCCCAGAAGATTGAATGTATAATATTGGTTGGCCTCTACATCAAAGCCGATTTCCGTCCATTCATTCGTCACATGAAAACTCAATGTAGAATTTCCTTCCAAGTATGCATTCCCAACCGGAGCGGCGTTTCCCCAGATAGGAACCACATCCATCTCTGCTTCGGGAGAAACTGTTTTCATCCATGCAGAAATATGATAGACTTCACCTGCCTGTGTTTTTCCAAGTTCGTTCAATATCGCTGTCAATTCAATACCGACTCCCAGCTGTGTGCCAGGACGATCCGTGACCTTAAGTCCATAAAAACCGGCATGAACTCCCTCCGGATCCACAACTTCTTCACTCTGAGTCTCTTCTGTAATCTTCTGAACTTTGATAGATGCATTTTCTGCAAACCAGGTAGTGCCCTCTTTTCCCCAATCTGCTGCTTTTGTTCCGGAATAATCGATAGGAGATTCATCAACAACATCTTCAAAATCAGAATTGTCCAGCAAACTCTCTCCGCAATCTGTGGGCGTATTCTGATTAGCTCCTTCAATAAAAAAGAAGGAAACATCATCCATGTAAAAATCTCCCGTATATGGTGTTGTACATGCCGCGTCTGTAAACAACGCAAATTGGAGCTTCACCTTATTACCGGAATCTGCGAGCCAGTCCGCATCTATTCCTGTATTGGAGAAATTGTAATATTTAATCGTTGCGTGGTTACGGACTCCGATCTCTGTCCAATCATCGCTGCCAACCTTATAATTCCACCCGCTTCCACTGCCCCACCATATTGTGCCTCTTTTGGTCTTATCATCGGACCACTTATAAATACTGCTTCTTGCATATGCGGTATCGCCCTCCTTCGCCAATCGGATCTTTGCAGAAATATAAAACATACCGTTCTCGCCAAGATATTTATATTTTCCTTCCGTATCTTTTTCGCGGAACAATTCTCCCAGATCATAAGCTACCCCATTTGTTCCGGCATTCGGATTGCGCGCACTGACGGATAATACGCTATTTGTTTTCGTTTGTCCCGCCTTTGCAACACGTGTAAGCGTAGATTTCTGACCTGCACTGGCATTCGCTATAAATTCCGCCGAAAGACCGCTCTCAAAGTCTCCGCCCGGGGTCATATTGTCTCCATCTGTATAGGAAGCGAATGCCGGGGTTTTATAGCCAGGTAACAATGTGCAAAAAAAGGCTACTGCAATTAGCATAGAAAAAAATTTTTTCATCTCAACCTCTCCTGTTTTCTTTATTTTAATTAATCAACTTAGTTCATTAATTAAGTATAGCATATTTTCACTCATTGTCAATAGCACATTTAAAAAAATCCAACCACTGTAAAATGGAAAAATGTAAAATGAATTGCAATAGTTTAAAAAAGTGAAAATAAGAGGCAGTAGGAACAACTGCCTCTATTTCCGTAGAAATACCGGAATCATCCATGACACCGTGATCGGTAACCATGTATTCTATTGAGGAAAGGCCTCTGCCTTACATCTCATTCCCCGATCAAAACTGTCTTTCCTTCAAAGGCAAAGCCATACTTACGTATCCGTTCCGCAGGTACTCCTTTTTCCAGTAGTGTCACCTCATACCTTTTGTCTGCAATTTGCCTTAAAGCCTCCTGTACCGTATCCTGGAGAGTCTTCTCCTCCCCTGGATCCCGCACCTTGAATTCCATAATGATTCCGTCCTCGCCGACTCTTCTCGGTTCTAACAAAACGTCATATCTTCCATAACCACTTTCCCTGTTTGAAGAAATAGAGTACCTGTCAGCCAGCTCTACCATAAGTCCTAAGACAAATCCATGATAAAATCTCTCGGGTTCTGTCTTCTTTGACGGTGCCGTTCCCGTATCAAAGGAACTAAAGGTTGCCAGTGCCACCTGATTCATGTAGACATTCATCGCCTTCACGTCGCCCGCCAGTAATGCTTTGATAAAATCATTATAGTCTGCCTCCGCCGACACAAACCATCCGCTGACCATATTGGAGAACATAATCTGCACTTCCCCATTGGTCAAAGCTAATTCATATTTCGGATTTCTCCCAAATGGAATTTCACCGTACTCCTCGCAGCGCACCACCTTCAAATATCCGCTGGCTAAAAGCAGACTCCAGATAGCCTTTTCGCTTCCATTCAGTTGATTGTAAACAATCTGCTCATCTATGGGTGTACACAGATGGTCTCCTTTCAGCAATCGCTCAAAGGATGTTTTCACATTTCTGCTTCCTTCACGAATTAGTTTTCCTACCAGGCTGTTGGAGCTGGTATTTGCCCAATAAACATCTATCTTTCCTGTATCAAGATAATTCAAAATCGACCACGGATTATAAATATCCCTGTGTTTTCCAAAAACGAATCCATCATACCAACGTTTCACCTTATCTTTATCAGGATACCCATATTCATCCATGGCCGCAAATACTTCTTCCTCTGTAAAGCCAAAAGAAACCGCATATTCATTCGATGTAGTAGTTACAACCTTGATGTTATTCAAATCCGAAAAGATTGATTCCTTGCTGACGCGTGTAACACCCGTCATAATCGCACGCTCCAGCGAAGGATTTGTCTTAAAAGTAGCATTGAACAAGCCTCGGGTAAATAGTACCAGTTCATCCCAGTAACCATTCACATAGGCCTCCTGCATGGGGGTATCATACTCATCCAGAAGAATGATCACTTTCTTTCCATAATATCGGCAAAGAAAATCCGAAAGCTGATAAAGCGCAAAAGGTGCATCTTCCTCGCTCATATCCATTGTCATACGCTCAAAATAAGCCTTTTCCGCTTCTGACAATATCGTACATTTCCGCAAAAAGGCATTTTTCTCATATGCTATCTTCAAAAGTTGACGAATTCGATAGCTTGTGGTCTTAAAATCCTTTTCTTTTATATTCGCGAAGGAAAGACTGATCACCGGATACGTTCCCTGCAAAGATCGATACTTCTCCTCCTGCCAGATGGACATTCCTTCAAACAGGTCTGCCCGATTCGCATAATCGAGAGAAAAAAAATCTTCTACCATACTCATGGTCAAAGTCTTTCCGAATCGACGCGGCCGGGCAATCAGGGTGACGCTGTCCTCGCTCTCCCACCATTCCTTTAGAAAGCTGGTCTTATCCACATAAAAACAATTTTTTTTGATAAGCTCGCTATAGCTTTGTATCCCGATTCCAACTGTACGCGCCATCATCC
>CAKSAI010000336.1 GCA_934434905.1 uncultured Lachnospiraceae bacterium
GCGCCGCCTACCAGTCCGCCGTCGATATCCGGCTTAGCGAACAGCTCCGCTGCGTTGCCTGCATTTACAGAACCGCCGTACTGGATACGAATAGCCCCTGCAGTAGCCTCATCATAAATCTCAGCAATGCAGGCACGGATCGCGCCGCAGACCTCTTCCGCCTGATCGGAGGTAGCTGTCTTACCTGTTCCGATGGCCCAGATCGGCTCGTAAGCGATCACTGCTGTCTTTGCCTGATCTGCCGTAACATTCAGGAAAGCAATCTTGATCTGCTGACGAATCCAGTCGATAGTGATTCCCTGCTCTCTCTGTGTCAGAGTCTCACCGCAGCAGATGATGGGGGTAATGCCGTGTTCAAAGGCTTTCAATACCTTCTTGTTCACGGTCTCATCCGTCTCGGCAAAGTACTCACGACGCTCGGAATGACCGATGATCACGTACTTAACACCTACATCCGTGAGCATGTTCGGAGCGATCTCGCCGGTATAGGCGCCGCTCTCCTCATAGTACATATTCTCAGCACCGATATGAATGTTGGAGCCTTTAGCCGCCTCCATAGCCGGGATGATGTCAATCGCAGGTACGCAGAATACCACATCCACATCCTGGTTTGCCACCAAGGGCTTCAATTCATTGACCAATGCCACGGCCTCGCTGGGAGTCTTATTCATCTTCCAGTTGCCGGCAATAATTTTTCTTCTAGCCATAATTCTGATCTCCTGTCATAATTACTGATTTGTGTTGTTCGGATTGGGATTGCTGTATACTGTCTTCTTCACCAATCCGAAAGCTTTTCCTGCGAGGTCGGAAAATACCGGAACATTCGCATCCTTACCCTTGCAGACATTCACGATACCAAGTATCTCGAATACAAGGAGTGCCAGCGATATAATTCCCTCAACAACCCTGATGATGGTTGCGATAATGCTGCCCAGGATCGGTATGGCACTGAATGCGCTGCTGAAAGCTCCAAATACGCTGCTGATTACAGAGCTGAGCAGAAGCAGGAAAAATGCCTGCATTACCTGCTTGGAAACCCACTCGTTCTTCTCTGCTCCAATCACGAAGAGCAACAACAACCCGCACAGGAGTGTCTGCCCTAAAAATGCCAATACAAATGCAAGAACTGCATAAAATGCCAATACTACGCCAAATTTACCTTTTTCCATGAGTGTTTCCTCCTATTATTTATCGTTAGCCGCTGCTACACCGGGAAGTTCCTTTCCTTCCAGGAATTCCAGGGACGCTCCGCCGCCAGTGGAAATATGTGTCATCTTGTCACCAAAGCCCAGCTGGTTCACAGCTGCTGCGGAATCGCCTCCGCCGATGATGGTGGTGGCATCTGTCTCTGCCAAAGCCTTCGCAACCGCGATGGTTCCCTTGGCAAAGATCGGGTTCTCAAATACACCCATCGGTCCGTTCCAGACAACCGTCTTGGCGGACTTCACCGCATCTGCATACAGCTTCGCGGTCTCTGTACCGATATCCAGTCCCATCTTGTCTGCCGGAATCGCGTCGGAGGGAACTACCTCAATGGCAACCTCCGCATCGATGGGATTCGGGAACTCTGCTGTGATGATGGTATCAACAGGAAGCAGCAGCTTCTTACCCAGCTTCTCTGCCTTCTCGATCATCTCCTTGCAGTAGCCGATCTTCTCGTCGTCAACAAGAGAGGTTCCAACCTCATAGCCCTTGGCCTTCAGAAAGGTGTACGCCATACCGCCGCCGATGATCAGTGTATCGCACTTCTCCAGCAGGTTGGAGATTACATTCAGCTTATCTGCCACTTTAGCGCCGCCCAGGATCGCCACGAAGGGTCTCACCGGATTCTCAACTGCATTTCCAAGGAAGTCGATCTCCTTCTGCATCAGATAACCAACTGCTGCTGTCCCAACCAGAGAAGCAACACCAACATTGGAGCAGTGCGCACGGTGAGCGGTTCCGAAAGCATCATTTACAAAAACGTCACAGATGGAAGCCAGATCCTTGCTGAAGGCTTCACCGTTCTTGGTCTCCTCAGCACGGTAACGGGTGTTCTCCAGAAGGATCACATCTCCGTCCTTCATTGCTTCCACGGCAGCTCTTGCATTCGGGCCTACCACCTCATTGTCGGCTGCGAACTTGACCTCCTGGCCAAGAAGCTGGGAGAGACGTACTGCAACCGGTGCTAAGGACAGCTCCGGCTTGGGTTCTCCCTTGGGCTTGCCTAGATGGGAGCACAGGATTACTTTCCCGCCGTCAGCGATCAGCTTCTTAATCGTAGGAAGCGCTGCAACCAGACGGTTCTCATCTGTAATCTTACCGTCCTTTAAAGGTACGTTGAAATCGCACCGGCAAAGGACGCGTTTTCCTTTTACATTAATATCATCTACGGATAATTTATTCAAAGACATGTCAAATCCTCCAATTTTCTTATTTCAATACCTTTGTATTGAAAAAGGGATCCGGTCCTTAACGACCGGGCCCCTGTTGAGTCTTGCTTATGCTAATTCAGAGAAGTACTTAATGGTACGAACCATCTGAGAAGTATAGCTGTTCTCATTGTCATACCAGGAAACAACCTGTACTTCATACAGATCGTCTGCGATGTGGCAAACCATGGTCTGTGTAGCATCGAACAGAGAACCGTATGTCATTCCGACGATATCGGAAGAAACGATCTCGTCCTCGTTGTAACCGTAGGACTCGTTGGCAGCTGCCTTCATAGCCTCGTTAATACCTTCCTTGGTCAGGTCAGCCTTCTTAACTACGGCTGTCAGGATCGTGGTAGAACCGGTGGGTACCGGAACACGCTGTGCAGAACCAATGAGCTTGCCGTTCAATTCCGGAATAACAAGACCGATGGCCTTGGCAGCGCCTGTGCTGTTGGGAACGATGTTCACTGCAGCTGCGCGGCTTCTTCTCAGATCGCCCTTTCTCTGCGGTCCATCCAGAATCATCTGGTCGCCGGTGTAAGCGTGGATGGTAGCCATGATACCGGACTGGATGGGTGCGTACTTGTTCAGCGCGTCAGCCATGGGAGCCAGGCAGTTGGTGGTGCAGGAAGCTGCGGAGATAATGGTATCTTCCGCCTTCAGGGTTGTGTGGTTGGTGTTATATACGATGGTGGGCAGGTCGTTGCCGGCAGGAGCAGAGATAACAACCTTGCGGGCGCCGGCATTGATATGTGCCTGAGCCTTCGCCTTGGAGGTGTAGAATCCGGAGCACTCCAGAACTACGTCAACCTTCAGCTCGCCCCACGGGCAGTTGTTGGCATCCGGGAACGCATAGATCTTGATCTCCTTGCCGTCAACTGTGATGGAATCTTCCCCGGAAGTAACCTTGTCAGCCAAGGCATATTTTCCCTGAGAAGAATCATACTTCAACAGATGTGCCAGCATCTTGGGGCTGGTCAAATCGTTGATCGCTACTACTTCATAGCCCTCGGCACCAAACATCTGCCGGAAAGCCAGACGTCCAATACGTCCAAAACCATTAATTGCTACTCTTACTGCCATTATGAATTCCTCCTAAAATGAATTTGAGATTATTATTTCAGGCACGGCTTATGGAAAGCATGCCCAATCTATTTCTATTTTACCTAAATCATCCACAAAATTCAATAGGTATTTTTAAGTTTGTTAATTATTTCACCATCCCGACACCTTTCTCCCGCTTTTCATTCATTTTTGCCAACGGAAGTTCTGCTTTTTTTGTCAAAATACAGCGGCATGACAGCAATCATATGCGGCAACCGAACGCACATTTCGCGAACTTTCCTCCATCATGAATAAAGCCTGGTTAAGGACACGTCAAGATATCAGAAAGTTTTATTGCAAAGAC
>CAKSAI010000337.1 GCA_934434905.1 uncultured Lachnospiraceae bacterium
TCGTCATCGATGCGCTGTGTCCGGGAAATCAGGTATTCATCCATATTAAAAAAATGGACATTTTTCAGGGATACCCCAAGCTGATTGACAAGTCTTGCTAAAATCGGATATTGGTCGGTCGGACCAACCGGCACGATCATAACGGTTGGCCGATTTGCCTTATTATTATCCATAATCTCTTCCAGCATAACAAGTGCCATATCAAAATAGACATTCCATTCGTTGTCTACCACCTTTAATTCCAGATTCCCGATCGTTTTCATCATGAAACATTCCTCCTTCAAAATAGTCTTTCCTTGGTCTATCAATATTTATGCGTCTGCCGCCAACGATCGTCCCAACGACCTTAAGCTCTTTATCCATAAGGCAAAAATCAGCCGCTTTTCCTGTTTCTATCGAACCGACCAGTTGATCGGCATGTATAATCCTCGCTGGTGTAAGCGATGCCATTTTCACTGCATCAACAAGACTTATCCCCGCTTCAAAAACCAGGTGTCTCACCATTTTACTCAAAGGACAGATACTTCCGGCGTAATGACTGTGATCCGGCAGTCTTGCAACTCCGTCCGCTACAATAAATTTCTGCGAATCCGTATCTGTTTTCAAGCCCAGAGAGTACAGATGCCCATCCTCCGGCATTCCTGCCGCCCGAAGGCTGTCTGATACCACGCACATCTTATCTGCGCCTTTACACTGATAAACCAGCTTCGCCATCTCAGGCGTAATGTGGTAATCATCCGCGATTAGCTCAACGGAAAGCCGTTCATCCACAAGACCTGTCTCCAGAAGACCCACGCTCCGCCTGCCGTTTCTCATGGCAACCGATGACATTGCGCACCATAGATGCGTACAGTGCGAAAGCCCTGCCTCGATGATCGGCATGATCTTTTCCTTATATCCATCGTCGTGGCCGCCGCAGACCACAATCCCTGCCTTGCGCAAATCGCGCGTCATCTCTTCTGCGCCGTCAAGCTCCGGTGCGATCGTGACCGTTTTAACCACATCGCTGTTATCAAGAATAAAGTCATAGGGATCCTTCGAAGGAATCCGCAGAAAGGCTTCCGGCTGGGCGCCCTTATTCTTTTTGGAAATATAAGGTCCCTCTATATGTGCGCCCAGAACCCGGCAGTTCGGTTTCTGCTTATTCATATACCGCCGTGTAACCCGAAGCATGTCGATGATCTGCTCCGGCAGCGCTGTCACGCTTGTCGCCAATATGGAGGTCGTACCGTTTCCGGCATGAAAATCCAGCGCAGACTCAAAAGCCTCCTCCACGGCGTCCATGAAATCTCCGCCGCCACCGCCATGCGTATGTATATCGACAAAGCCGGGGCAAACATATAGATCCGAAGCATCTATGATCGGACCATCATTACTTGCGCTCCTGCCGATTTTCTGTATTACGCCTTCCTCTATTCGGATATCACAGTTATTTCTGATCTTATCAGGCAAAACGAGATTGCCGTGTCTGATGATCATATGGCTCACCTCTCTTACTCATGCACCTTTACCTGTTTTCCTCCCGACAGTCGCGATTCCTCCGCCGCGATCCCCATCAAATGGCTTTCGACCGATTCCTTCAGTGATGTGCGTGGTTCTTCTTCGCCGATCAATAAAGAATACAGATGGTTTACAAGTCTGCTGTCTCCGCCGCCATGCGCATTGCCGCCCTCGGTCAGCGTCCCAAGCTTCAAAACATGCTTTTCTTCTCCGTATCGCCGGATTTCCAGCGTATCGCTGCGTTCATCAAGAAGAAGCTCTCCGTATGTACCGAACAAGTTGATCCTTCTGCCCGGCTCCGCCGCAAAGACCATTTTAAGCACCGCCGTCACGCCGTTTTTAAACTGCATCTGTACAAGCTGATGGTCCACCACACCAGGATTTGCCTCCACACCGCAAAGAAAAGCACATTTTCCAAAGCACTCGGTTCTTATCCCCTCATACAGTTCTTCCTCTGTCGTTGGTTTCTTCAAGGAGACCTTATTATACGGCCAGGTAAATTCCGGGCAGCCGTTGCTCTTCCAGCCATCGATATAGATACGCTTCGCGCTGTACGGACAGGTTTCCGCATGCGGGCAGTCCAGGCAGCGTTCCGTCGCGCCCTCCGGCGCATTTTCTTTCCGGAAAAAGCGCAGCGCACCTATCGAAGTCAGCGTGTCACACTCGCTTCCTGCATAGCTCTGTACCAGGTCAAGATCATGGCTGCATTTTGCGAGGATCGTTGCATAAGTAACATTGTTCTTTCCCGCCTGAAGGCGCACGTATGCCTGCGCTTGGTGCCAGTAGGCGACACGCTCCATGGCGTCGATCGCAAGCAGTTCGCCGATCGTCCCGTTTTTCAACAATTCCGAAAGCTTCTCAAATCCGGGACCGTAACGGAGTTCATGGCATACGACCACCTTCCGCCCGGTTTCCTTCTGCACCGCAAGCAAGGACTTTATTTCCTCGCGTGAATCACTAATCGGCTTCTCAAGCAGTAGGTCATAACCCATCTTCATTGCCCGGACACTCTGCCTCACATGATCGACATCATAGGTCGCAATCACCATGACGTCCGCTCTCTTCTCGGAAAAGAAACTTTCTTCCTCCGCAAAAAGCTGTTCTCCTGTCAGATTCAACAGCTTTCTCACCTTCTCAAGCTGTCTGGGATCCGTATCGCAGACAGCCGTTATCTCATAACCGCCATGCCACTGCATCAACTGCCCGAACATGCTACCGCGTCCTCCTGCACCAAGAATTGCAACTGTAAACTTCTCCATTTTATTCTCATCCTTTCTGTAAAATACAGTAAATATCATAGCATACCGTCATTTCGCACACCATGTATAATTCGACACGAAATTATAACTTTTCGCTACTCTTTTATTGACGCAGCAAGCAGGCTGTGATATGGTAATGTCAAGAAAACGAAAGGGACAGAGGTCTTTATGAATATTATACCTATCGGAGAGCTGTACGCGCTTGATTATTCTTTAACTGTAATCAACGGGCTAAAACAATATTGGAAAAATGTGAACAGCTTCAGTTGTCTCCGCAAACCGAAAAAAGTCAATATTCTCGTGTATCTTGATGGCTTAAAAGCCGAGTATACGGATAAAAACGGCGAAAAGAAATATGCCGGACCAGGTGATATCGTATACACTCCCATCGGCTGTGAATATTTAGTACATTTTTACGATATGGAAAAAGATGGCTATACCATCGGTGTGAATTTCCTGATCTGTGACGAAAAACAGACACCGTTTATTTTCTCAGACGACATCCTTATCTTTCGGGCACCACAAAATGCCGACTATAAGAAGCTGTTTTCAAAGGTGGATTTATCCAGTGAAGCGGCAATTACCTGCCACGGAAAAATGAAAGCCGGCATGTATGATGTCATATCCATGCTCAGCGAATTGTATCGGGCAAAAAAACAGGGAAAATTTGATATCATTATGAAAGGCATCTCATATCTGGAAAGCAATTCCGATGCCGGAACAAGCCTGGCGGAAATTGCCCGGCTCTGCAACGTAAGCACGAGCTATTTCCGGCGGCTCTTCCGGGAATACGCGGGCGTATCCCCGAAAGAATATATCATGAACAACCGATTGGAAAAGGCCATGCTCTATCTGGAATACGAAAACATGACGGTGAGCGAGATCGCGGAACGCCTGAACTTCACTGATACCGCATATTTTTCAAAACAGTTTAGGCATAAAAGCGGCATGACCCCGAACGAATACCGGAAGCTTACGAGAGCGAAAGCTTATCCTTGAACTACCTTCGTTTATTTTTCAAAAACTCCGGAAGCTTGATGTCCTTCTC
>CAKSAI010000338.1 GCA_934434905.1 uncultured Lachnospiraceae bacterium
AGCTGAACTGTTGTGTTGCCAGCCAGACCGAATGGCGCGTGCTGAACTGTAATATTGCAAGCCAAATCGAAATCAGGAAGGAGTCAGGCGCGTGAAAGCATTGGAAGATTTTGTACACCGGGTGGAAATAGATAATTTGAAGGTGGAGGGAATTCTGGTATACCGGGAAGGAACGGAGATCTTTTCCCATCGATGGACACCGGACCGGGAACGGAATATCTATTCCAACACCAAAAGCTTTGCGGCGACGGCTGTTGGAATTGCTATCGACGATGGCATTCTCTCCCTGGAGGATCGTCTGGTGGATGTGTTCCCGGATAAGGTTCCCAAGGGCGGCAATCCGGGATTGGAGAAGATTACCCTAAAGTCACTGCTTACCATGTCCTCTGGATTTGAGAAGCGGCTCTTGTTTGTGGAAGGGCGTAGAAGCGGCGAGGGCTTTCCTGATTATGTGGCTTATATGATGTCTCAGCCTGTGGTGCAGGAGCCGGGCAGCCATTTTTTCTATTCTACCGGAGATAGCTGTCTGTTTGCCCGTATGCTGGAAGCGAAAACGGGGAAAAATCTGGCGGAATATATGTATGAACGGGTGTTTCGTCCCATGGATATTCCATATTCCATGTGGGAATGCTGCCCCCAGGGCCATCCTCTGGGAGGAAGTGGTCTGTGCCTGCGTCTTGCTGATATGGCGAAGCTTGGACAGTTATATCTGGAAGGCGGAAAATGGAAGGGAAACCAGATCGTGAGCAATGCATGGGTGAAGGAAGCAGTGAAGAAGCAGATTGAGAATCCGGTGTTTGACGAGAATGGGAAGGAACGAAAGCTTCCGTGGGATGGACATGGCTACGGCTACCAATTCTGGCTCAGCGAATATCCCGATTCCTATCGGGCGGACGGAGCTTATGGACAGATTACTATGGTGCTGCCAAGGCAGCAGATGGTGATCGCCGTGCAATGCCCGGAGGAGGGACATTTCAGTCAGGTACAAAGAGCACTGCATGAGATGATCGTGGAGCTGGTGTGAACGGTTGAAATTACAAAAAAATATATTTTCGTATTGTATTTTGTTGGTTTATGTTGTATTATATGTGTAAAAGGAGTTGATTTTTGTGGAATTCCAATTACCACCTTCCCAGGAAGGAAAAATGAGAATTGTACAGGAGCTTGTTCCGGGCAAGCAGGTGACGCTGGCTCATATCATTGCAAGCCCCGATCCCATCGTATATAAGAAGCTGGGGCTGGATCCAAGTGTGGACTACAGCCGTGCAGCCATCGGTATTCTGAGCATGAGCCCTGCGGAGATCGCAGTGATTGCCGGAGATATCGCTATTAAGAGTGCAGATATTGAGCTTGGATTTATCGATCGGTTTAGCGGTACCTTGATCTTCACCGGAACCGTATCCTCCGTGGAGGAGGCTATTACAGCTATCAATACATATCTGATCGAGAAGCTGGGCTTTACAGTGTGCGAGATCACCAGGACGTAATTATGAAGAAGCTTATACTGGTGGGGCGCAGCGAGTGTGGAAAGACCACTCTGCGTCAAGCCTTAAAGGGTGACACCATCCATTATCACAAAACACAATACATCAATCACTACGATGTGGTTATTGACACACCGGGAGAGTATGCGGAGAACGGTAAACTTGGGCGGGCGCTGGCACTGTATTCCTATGAGGCGGACGTGGTGGCGCTCCTTATCAATGCCACAGAACCATATTCATTGTTTCCCCCCTGTGTGACAGCAGTATCCTGTCGCCCGGTCATCGGCATTGTGACCCAGATCGATGAGCCGGAGGCAAACCCTGAACGGGCAGAACGCTGGCTGCGTCTGGCAGGGTGCCAGGAGGTATTTCATGTGAGTTCTTACACCGGAGAAGGAATCTGGCAGTTACTGGAATATCTGCGTGAACCGGGAGATGTTCTTCCGTGGGACAACGAGGCGGACGCAGAGAAGCCGCGGCAGGTGTTGTCTACGAAATCGAAGGGATGATATTGTTATGAATTAAAAATGGTACATACCATAGAAGTGGATTCTGGTATGTACCATTTGTTATTACGGAGAAATTCAGTTCGCACTATTTGCTCTCCGCGCGGATGTCTTTCCTTCTGTATTGATCTCTCCGGCAGCGATCAGAGAGCGCTTCGTCAGAGTCGGTCCGATCAGTTCATAGACAAGGACAGAGAACAGCACAACGTTGCGGATCACAGAACCGTCCGACAGATTCTGGGCGGTCAACGCCATACCGAGAGCCACTCCGGCCTGAGGAAGCAGTGTGATACCAAGATGCTTCTTGATGGAAGGACTGCAGTCCGTGATGGAACAACTGAAATAAGCTCCCAGGTACTTTCCGGCAGACCGGGAAAGGATAAACAAAAAGCCGATCAGTAGCACCAGTGGGTTGCTTAAGATCTTCAGATTCAGCTCTGCACCGGACAGTACGAAGAACAGTACGAACAGTGGTGCGGTCCAACTGTCCACACGTTCCATCAGCTCCTCGGAAAAGTCGCATATGTTGCAGAAGATGGTTCCGGTCATCATGCAGACCAGGAGCAGGGAGAAGCTGACGTGAATGCCTCCCACCTTAAATTCCAGCATAGAGAGTCCAACCGTAAGAAACACAAATCCAATGGAAATGGACAGTCGTTTGCTTCTGGAATGGAAGAAACGCTCTACCCAGTGCAGCACCAGTCCTGCAGCAGAACCAAGTGCGAGGGAGAGAATAATCTCGATGAACGGCTCCAGCAGGATTGTGGTTATGCTGACGACACCGCTTTCCAGAGCATTGGCAATACCATAGGAGGCGGAGAAGAGCATCAGACCCACCGCATCGTCCAGGGCAACCACCAAAAGCAGCAGTTGCGTCAGAGGACCGTCAGCCTTGTACTGGCGAACAACCATCAGTGTGGCGGCAGGCGCTGTGGCTGCCGCGATGGCGCCCAGTGTGATGGCAGAGGACAAGGAGAGGATATCAGGCCGGATGACGTGCAGAAGGATCAGCACAAGATCCACCAAAACAGTGGTGATCACGGCCTGCAGGATCCCGACTACGATAGCCTGCTTACCCATCTGCTTCAATTGCTTCAGCCGGAATTCATTACCGATGGTGAAAGCAATGAAGCCCAGCGCCATCTGTGAGAAAAGGTTCAGTTCCCCAACGGCCTCCTCAGTAGGAAAGCCCAGAACAGGAATTCCCAGGCGCCCAAGAAGGAACGGACCAAGAATCAGTCCCGCAACAAGATAAGCGGTGACAGCCGGCAGATTTAATTTTTTGGCCAGACGGGACATCAGCAGCCCGCCAACCAGACAAATAGAAAGTCGTATTAATACGATCATGATAGGATACCATCCTTTGTAATTATATTTGCTTGCGCAGTTCTTATCATATCACTAGGATATTCTGTTGGCAAGAATTTTTATCCAAAACTTGTCAGCGGAGAGAAAGTTGTTTATAATGAAGGAAAGCTTTAAAGAGAAAGGACAGTTATGGAATTCCATTATCAGATTCCCGAACGCTTCTACGGTCTGTTCCGGTCACCGAACCGGGATACTTACATAGAAGCGTTGCTGATCATAAACGAAGAATATCAATACAACAGTTATTTTTTGAGTAAAGAGTCCTGCATCCGCATCCTCAGCGATTATTTCTCCCAGAAGAAGCTGACCATGGCCCGAGAGGAGGATGAGACGGAGCTGGATCTTTTGGAGACGCCGGCCAACCGGATCCTCAACTGGCTCCTTCGGGCACAGTGGCTGAAGAAGCTGGAGGATTATTATGCCCAGGTGACCAATATCA
>CAKSAI010000339.1 GCA_934434905.1 uncultured Lachnospiraceae bacterium
ATTCGAAATGTGAATGATCGCATCCGATTGTATTACGGCCAGAATTACGGCCTCTTTTATGAGAGCCAGCCAGGTGTTGGGACAAGTGTAACAGTTCGTATTCCGAAGGTGAGGGATGTGAATGCAAAAGGTTTTAATAGTTGATGATGAGCAGTTGGCGCGGGGATATATTCGTGACTTGATTGACTGGTTTCAGTTTGGCATGGAGGTTTTAGGCGAAGCTGGAGATGGCGAGGTGGCCCTGCAGTACTTTGACACATATGAACCTGATATTGTCATTACGGACATTAAAATGCCCTTCATGACCGGAATTGAATTGCTAAGGAAAGTAAAAAAAAGAAATCCTAAGACGCAGGTAATCATTATCAGCAGTTATGACGATTTTTGTTACGCGCAGGAGGCTATCAAATACGGAGCGGCAGCCTATCTTCTCAAACCGATTATAGCCAGTGAATTGCAGGATGTACTGGCCCGACTTGAAACGGTTGCGAAAATTGATGCGGAATTGGTGTCTGATCGCGCCAAAAAGCTTTCCAAAACCGAGGATATCTGCTGGCAGCTGATTTCCGGGAGTATTGAGGTCGAAGAGGCTTGCAGGCAAATGGAGCTGATAGATTCCGGAATCAGCAACAGCTATTTCAAAGTGGTCCTATATTTACTGGATGACGGGCATTTGCTGCAGCAGCAGCTTTCCGCAGAGGATATGCGGCACCTTACCGAGCAAATGCAAAAAGCGGTTGAGGAAATTTATAATGGCGGGAAAGAGAGAAATCTGATTTTTGGTGCGTACCAAGGCACATCTGTAATCCAATGTGTTTTGGGCAAAAATCCATGGAAATTAGATACCACCATTGAATCCAGCATTGCGCAGATGCGGAATTTAATGGAGGGCATGAGTGTTTCCGTTATTGTTGGTGAAAGCCGCCTGGGTTTGGAGGGACTGGTAGAGTCTCGGAAACAAACGCAGGTTTTGATGTCCTATAGATTTTTGTTGGGCAAAAACCGGAATATTTTCTTTAATGAAATCTCTTGTTTTCAGGAGAAACCAACTAAAAATGCAGCAGAAAAAAACCTGAACATTCATCAAATGGTTGACTCACTCAGCTTTACGAACAAACAGGAGTTGCTGGACGGCATTCGAAAAATTCAGGCGCAGATTATCCAGCAGGGGGCTGACTCCAGATTTTTTGCAATGCTGATTATGTCCAGCATTATATCCAAGACCCTGTCCATGTTAAAAGAAAGCAGCATTGATCAGGAAGTGGTAAATGATCAAATCCTGCAACTGAAACAGGTCCTTTTTCTGGATACGATACACGAGAGCTTTGAAAGCTTGTGCACGGCACTTGACGCTCTGATGGATGTTGTGGTTGCACAGCGCCGAAACAAATACAGCATGACCATCCAGAAAGCAAAAGAATATATTGAAAAGAACTATATGAAAAAGAACTTGGCGCTCCAGGATGTTGCGCAGCATTTGTTTTTAAGTGTGGCCTATTTCAGCGTCTTGTTCAAGCGGGAAACGGAGTCTACTTTTCTGGCTTATCTGACCCGCGTGCGGATGGAAAAGGCCAAAGAGATGCTCTTGACCAATGCATACTCTATTTACAACATTTCTGAGGCCGTGGGTTATGATAACCCGACATATTTCAGCACACTTTTTAAACGTTACTATGGCATGTCCCCCCGGGATTTTAAAAACAAATACGGGCATAAGAAGTAGTTGATTTTGGAGGGGAGAATGTACCTGTTGTGTTACACCGGTTCTCCCTTTGATTCCGGTGATACGAAGCGTTTTGACATTAAGTATGTTAACTGTGTGCAAATAATAAAAGATAATAGGAGGGACCCACAGTTATGAGAGCAGTTTATATGAAAGAACCCGGCAATGTTTCTCTCATTGAAATTCCAAAGCCTGCGTGTAAAGCAGGTGATGTTTTAATTCGGATTCACCGGGTTGGACTATGTGGAACGGATTTACAAAGTTACAGAGGCATTGCCGCTCTCACAAAATTCCCGCTGGTTCCGGGACATGAATTGGGTGGAGAAGTAGTAACTTGCGGGGCTGATGTTCCTTCGGGTATGTTTGAAGTAGGGGAGCGAGTAACCATCAAACCCTATTTTAATTGCGGATATTGCTACCCCTGCTCGATCAACAGGATCAATTGCTGTGAGAACAGCAGAACCATGGGCGTCCAGATGCAGGAGGGGGCTCTATGCGATTATATTGCAGTTCCGTATGGAAACGTTATGAAATGCGGGAATTTGTCCTATGAAGAAATCGCTTTAATCGAACCGCTTTCTGTTGGTGCACATTTAGTTTCTCTTGTGAATGTGAAGGCAGGAGAATACGTTTTGGTGTTTGGCTGCGGTGTGATTGGTTCAGGAGCGATTTCGGCGGCGTATTTCAGGGGAGCAAACGTTATTGTTGCTGACATTGCAAGCGAAAAATTTGAAACAGCAAAAGCAATGGGTGCGTATGCGTGTATCAACCCTAAGACGCAGAATTTAGAAGCGGAAATTGCTCGAATTACAAATGGAGCAGGCGTATCTGTTGCATTGGAGGCAATTGGTCTTGCAGAAACTATGGAAAATGCGATTAATGTTGTAAACTTTGCGGGGCGCGTGGGATATGTTGGATACAGTAAGAAGCCGCTTGAAGTTTGTGCAACTTTGATTGTAAAAAAAGAACTCGCTATTTTGGGCTCTCGAAATGCACTGATTGATGAATTCCAGATGGTTAAAGATAATATCTCCACAAATAAGCTGGACTTCAAGCGACTGATTTCCCGTACTTATACACCGGATGAAGCTGAAAAAGCATTTTCTGAGTGGGATGCAAATCCGGCTGATTTTGTTAAGATTCAAATCAATTTCGAGTAAGTGACAAAGGTGCTGTGGAAATCAAACAGCGGTGTTTGCGAACCACTGTTCCGATTTCTCAGATTTGTGTATACACAGCTAAGCATCATTAAGAAGAATTGCTTTGACAAACTGTACAACTCTCGTAATGTACCTGAGTGTTTTTCAATCCAGGCAATTCTTTTCTTGAACGTGTATTATCGTAAGGGAGAGAAAAGATAAATGTCTATCCAGAAATCCATGAAAAGTATCCGTGAATATGTTGCAAGGCTAAAACAGAATGCTGGTGAGATCAATCCGGAGTACTACGGTGTATATAAGCGTTCTCTCTATAAAAAGGACGAGTTCACTGTCTTCATGGCCTGGATGGAAGATGGCTGTGATCGCCTGTGTTCTTTTGGTGCACATCCTTTCAAAGGCGTAGATTGTAACGGCTATACGGAGTGTGATTTGACCCATGAAAACGCAGTAATTCTGCGAGAGGAGTTTCCATTCTGTGCTCCGAAGCCAGTACTTTCTTCCTGCAAGTGTACTTTTGGTGTGGGTGACCGTTTAGGCCGTGCAACCCCTGGCCATCTGCAGATATTTGAAAAGTATGATGCTGTGCCTGTGCTGGCCCAACAGTCCATGAGAGAACTAACCCTGACGGGGCGTACCTATCAGTCTGTCATGGATGATGTGACTTTTTTTGTGTTCCGCGAAGGCTATGAAGGTGGTTATGGTGCCGACGGTGACCACCTGAAGAATATGACAGATATCGGTATGGCACTGAAAGACGGTTGTACTATGATTACATTGGACCTCAGTGATCATATCCATCGGCTGAATTCCGGAGTCATCCCAGCAGCACCACAAAATCTGAAAGAGCGTTATCTGGGAAAGAGGTTCGCCCTGACAGACGGTTCTGTCCTGACATTTGACGAGAT
>CAKSAI010000340.1 GCA_934434905.1 uncultured Lachnospiraceae bacterium
GCCGGAGATGACTCTCGTGAAGTTGCTGTGATTGGCAGTCAGGATAAGTATGAGTGGAAATATACGAAGGCTTTTGTGGGGGAGAAGGACGCCGGAGTGAAGATTGACGGAGCACTTTCAGAAGAAATGTGGCAGAACAAACAGTGGCTGACCCATTCTGAAAACGGCGTTAATATACGATATACTGCAACTTTTACCACGAAGGGTCTGTACATCGCGGCAATTGCGGAGGATCCGCGGATGCAGTGGAATGATACGCGAACTTTTTTACGAAATTCTTCGTTTCGATTTTATGTGGTATCCAATCGAGCAGAACGATATTTCTGCTTTGATTGTCTCAGTTTCTATGTAGATGAAAAAAACAGTTCCTGTCCACAGCAGACAAGGTTTGAGGCCAGGGCTGTTCGGTCAACAAATCCCAATGGCGTGCCGACTCTCACTGCTGAGTTTTTTTCCACCTGGGAGGATTTGAATTATGAGGTGAACCCGGAGACTGGAATGCCGGACTTTGCACGTATTGTGCCCATGTACCGTTATGTGGAGGGTAAAAAATCAGAGAATAACAGATTTCTGAAGCCTATATTTCTGGAAATTGAGAATGACAATGTGCGAAATGCAGCGCTGTTTGGCAGGGACGGATACATCAATGCAGATCGGGAAGGTGCAGAACTTGGAAATGCCGGGAACGGATATGCCAAGTCCGATGGCTGGGATCTTACTGATCTGAGCGGCGGTGCAGACGGAATCAGGACGGTGCGTTCCACAGTGGAAAACGGACAGGCCATCTTTTTTAAGGATATCTATTCTTCTCGCTACTCCTATTCGGTGGACATGAAGCTGATGGGAGGAATCAATGACTTAGCGCCCACGGCCGGGGTGTGCGACATGAAAGATGCGGTTCAGTTCAACTGTATGCGCATTGCCGGAAACAGCTATATCTATGACAGAAAGATGATCTATTATCTGCTGGATCTCTATGAATCGCCCTGGCATGACGTTAAGTATGGGGAGCGCCTGGCAAAGCATGGAAGCGATACTATCAATATTCGTGTCATTAAGGACGATACACGCTATTACTATATCATAAACGGCGTGTTTGAATTCAGCAAGAATATTGACTGGCTGGGCGGAAAGACGTGTCCCGGATTGTATTCCTTAGGGGCAGCAGTGGAATTTTCCAACTGGGAGGTCACCGATTATGAAGGAAGCGACAAGGATGATGCTTTCGCAGAAGTGATAGGCAGCTATCAATGGACTGAGAAGGTGGAGGATGTGAGTCCATATACGGGCGGCGAACGGAGAGCGCCAAAGCCAACGGATGGGGCTCACAGGGACTGGCTGTTTGCCGGATGGTATGAGGACTCCGCCTGCACAGTTGTGTCGAGAGCAGTAATGGGAGCTGCCTATGCCAGGTATGTGCCGGCGGAGCTGTTGAGTGTGAGATGCCAGATTCTGGCAGGAACCAGTAAGGAAAAGCCTTCGGACATGCTTCGGATTATATCCACCATAGACAGCCTGGACTATAACCAGGTGGGATTCGACATTACGGTCAACGGAGTTACGAAAAGCTATGGCAGCGCGAAGGTGTACGAACGTATTACGGCCAGAGACGGAGGGGTTGCATGCGGATACCAGCCGTCGGATTTCCATAAAAGCGCGAAGTATTTTATCACAGGTACGCTGATCAATATCCCGGCGGCAGCAAGCAGCGCGGGCATTCGGATCACCCCCTGGTGGGTTACCCGGGATGGGACAAGGGTGTGCGGTGTGAGCAGATATGCCAGAGTGGCAGATAGTTATGAGGGCATTGTCAACGTACCGGTCAGACTTTATTCAGACCGGCAGGTGGTGGCAGGTTACCTGGAGGCCGTCTACAACAGTGCAAATTACGAGTTCGTGGGCTATGATGCCGGAACTGTATTTGACGAGATGCAGATCGAGAGGGTGGGAGATGCGATCCGCTGCATCGGCAATGTGAAAAATATGGCGAAGGATGTGGCAGCAGAGGGCATGTATGTGAATCTTCGGTTTCGATGGATTGGCAGTGGAAAGCCTCAGGGAAAATCAGTGTTTGCGATAACTGGGGAAGACTTCTGCAACCGGATGGAGGAGGATATCTGGAACTTTGATGTTTCGGATGTGGTGCATACGTATCTGGCTGCGCCCAGGTAAAATGGCACTTGCCAGGAGAAGGAGCAGTTGAAACCAGGTGAATGGATTGGACGAGAGGAGGTGAAAAAGTATGCGCGAATTAAAAAGATACGAAGAACCTAGCATAAAAGTGATTCTGATAGAGGAGCGGGACATCGATACGATCACTGCCAGCCCGGGTGGCGGACCCCAATGGGACTTTGGTGAAGATTTTGCTGGTTGGGGATCGATTGACTAAGGTATTTGTTTGGCAATGATAGTCGCAGGATAAAAAAGAGGAGAGAAGCTCATGAAGAAGAACATAGGAAACAATCTCATGAAGAAGGCAGCAGCAGGTCTGCTTTCTCTGACACTGGCATTCTCGGGGGCAGTTTTTTTGGCGGATGCTGTCAGCAGGGTGCAGGCTGCAGAAACGGGAACAGAGACGTATTATCACACGGAAAAATTTTCTGATATCGGTGCGTACACTGGCGGTGCGAGAACAGCTCCAAAACCAACAGATACAGCCTACGAGGACTGGCTTTTTGCAGGATGGTTTGAGGATGAAGCATGCAAGACTGTCAGTGAGGCAGCGGGAGGAGAGGCGTACGCCAAATTTGTACCGGCAGAGGTGTTGAGCGTAAAGTGCCAGATAGCGGCGAATACTACAAAAGAATCCCCATCGGACAAGCTTCGGGTTATTTCCAGTGTAGACAGTCTGGATTACAGCGAAGTGGGATTCGATATCACGGTGAATGACGTTACGCGAAATTACAAAAGTACGAAAGTGTACACAAAAATTGTGGCAGAGGAAGATGGTGTTGCGGTCGGATATGAGCCGAAGGATTTCCATGAAAATGCAGAATACTTTATTACAGGTACGCTGGTGAACATTCCGAATAATGAAATCTCAACACCGATTCAGGTTACACCCTGGTGGAGGACTCTGGATGGAACAAAGGTGTGCGGAGTAGGCATATATAGCCGGGTAGCGGATTCTTATGACGAGATTTGTAATATTCCGGTGCGCTTGTATTCAGAGGAAGATGTTGCGGCAGGATATCTGGAAGTGGCTTATGATAAAAGCATATTCCAGTATGTAGGTATGGATGAGGGAAGTGTATTTGAAGAGATAGAAGTTGCAGCTTCAGACGGCGTTGTCCGCTGTGTGGGACACCAGAGAACGATCACTGATAAGACCGGAAATGTAAAAGCGGACGGCATGTATGTAAATCTGCGGTTTCAGCTGATCCCAGGGAAAACTCTTCCTGCAGGAGAAACGGTATTCCAGGTTCCAGAGACAGGGAGAGACTTCTGTGATAATCAGGAGGCGGAGAAGGATGTGTATGTACCGGATGGCGTGTACCGGAACATCTCAAAATAATCAATCATTGGTTGTGCTGCCAAAAGAGGCAGCGGAATGGAGGTCATTATGAAACAATGGAAGAAGCTGCTGTCATTTGCGCTTGTATTTGCTATGATAGCGGGGGTTGCGGTAAATAATCTGCATTATCTGAAAGCAGAGGCGGCAGATCGTCCTGCAGCTACCGGTATTCCCGGGGATGCAAACGGGGATGGAAGATTGTCTGTGAAAGACCTGGTGCGGGCAGAAGTGGAGCGGTGTGAAGGCAGCAGATGGTCTTCTA
>CAKSAI010000341.1 GCA_934434905.1 uncultured Lachnospiraceae bacterium
GCCTATGGTAGCCCCCGGACTGGTATCTACCATGCTGTGGGAGAAGATATTCGACCCGCAGTTTGGACTGTTGACAATTCTGCTGCGTATGATAGGCGTACTTGGGCCGGAGGATATCGTGAACTGGCTGGGAGATGTGAAGCTGGTTATACCATCGCTGATCTTCAAGGGATTTCCATGGATCGGCGGTACAGCGGTGCTGATCTACATGGCAGGATTGATGGAGATCAGCACGGAGGTGATCGAGGCTTCGATCCTGGACGGATGCAGTACATGGAAGCGGATCCGATATGTGGATCTTCCGCAGATCGTGGGACAAATAAAGTATTTCCTTGTCTTTGGACTTATAGGTGTTATCCAGGACTACAATGACCAGTTGATCATTACCGAGGGCGGACCGGGCTATACCACCTATGTACCTGGATATTACATGTATGTGAAGGCATTTACAGCCGGACGCATGGGGTATGCCAGCGCAGTGGGATTCGTGATGTTTATCGTGATCTTTGTTCTGACGATTCTTGTCATGAGACCGGGAAGAAGCAGAAAGGAGTAGGCGATATGGCAATAAAAAAAGAAAAAAAGAAGAAGCTTCTCATTTCACAGATGGTGCTTCATGTAGTCATTCTCATATTGTTGTTTTGCATGCTGTATCCGCTTGTGATGGCAGTGTTCATTGCACTTAAAAATCAGGATGCCTTCCGCATGTTTCCCTGGACGCCGACGCTGCCCCTGTGGTTTTCAAATATACGGACGGCGTTTGGAATGGTGAGCAGATATATGGGGAACACCTTTATCGTGGCAGGAGTTGCAATTCCGTTAATGTTGTTTGTTTCATCTATTTCCGCCTTTGTGTTTGTGCGGATGCAGTTCCCCGGAAAGGAGATCATTTACTATGGGATCATTGCATTAATGATGGTTCCGGGCGTGCTGACACTGATTCCGCAATATATGCTCTACAATAGTCTTGGACTGCTGAATACGCGCTGGGTACTTATCATCCCCATTGTATTCGGCGGATCCGTAGGCGGTGTGTTTTTGCTCCGTGCTTTTTTCAGCGGCATTACAGACAGCGTTTTTGAGGCGGCAAGTATTGACGGATGCAGACCGATCCAATGCTACTTTTACGTCTGCCTTCCATTGTCGAAGGCGATCATGGGGACATTGGCGATCCAGCAGATCGTTGGTATCTGGAATGATGTTGTCTGGCCGTCGATAACGATAACGAAGCCCGAATTATGGACGATCTCAGCAGGTATTTACCGGGAGTTTGCAAATACCTACAGCAATAATGTACCGGTTCAGTTTGCCGGATTCCTGCTGGCGTCACTGCCGCTGATCCTGCTGTTTGTCTTTGCAAACAAGTACTACATCGAAGGATTGACGTCATCGGGAATCAAACTGTGAGGAGTAGACATAAATGAAGAGGAATGGAGCATGGATCTGGCTGACAGATCAATATATTCATGAAAAACAGTCCGTTTTTTTTCGACGGGAGTTTGTATATGAAAAAAAGGGCAGTGTGAGATTGCATTTGTCAGCGGAGAGCCATTATAAGCTGTATGTAAACGGCAGCTATCTTGCGAATGGCCCTATGAAGGGCGATAGATATCGCAAATATTACGATACGATTGATATCAGTAACTGGCTGAGGGAAGGAAAAAATGTGATTGCCGTGCATGTCCTGAAGTTCCCGGATGATTATCTGGCAGCCATGGATTTCAAGTGTGGGCCGGTGTCACTGGTGAATGGTTCCCGCGGCGGCTTATGGATGGAAAGTGAGCTGGAGGAACTGAATACCGATTCCTGCTGGAAATGTTTTAAGGATATTTCCTATGGATTTCGGGAAGCTGAGGAGAGCAAGTATGTCGGAGATATGGAGATATGTGACGGCTCCCGCTATGAAGCAGGATGGACGATGCCGGGATTTGATGATTCACATTGGTCATACGCGGTAACGGTATGCCCCGCAGATCAGAATCGGCTGGGCGGGGTGCTTTACGAGTGGCAGCTTTATCCGCGCAAGCTTCCAATGCAGAAGGAACTGCCGCTTTTCCCGGTGAATATATCAAAATGTCAGAACAATCTGGATTTTTCCCCGTTGCTGGCGGGGATGCCGGTGGAGGTGCCGCCCTTTACCGATACGTATTTTGACCTGGATATGGGCGAACTGGTGAATGCTTATGTGAGGCTTGCGCTGAGGTCGGAGGGAGACGATGCGCGGATTTCGCTGATATACAGTGAAGCTTACTGGACAGCGGATGGAAAAGGCGGGTTTTTCAAGGGCGTACGGGACAATAACACGGAAGGGGAGCTTCTGGGAGAGACGGACTGTTATCTGACCGCCCCCGGCGAGCAGACCTATGAGCCGTTCTGGTTCCGTGTATTTCGTTATCTGCGGATCCGGATTGTCACGGGTGCGGCGAAGATCGCCATAATGCCGCCGATGTTTCGGCTGACCGGATACCCAGTGAAAAAGCAGGGGACGTTCCGGGCAGAGGATCCCGTGCTGAATCAGATGTGGGATGTAAGCGTCCGCACCCTGGAGCGCTGCATGCTGGATACCTATGTAGACTGTCCCTATTATGAGCAGATGCAGTACATTATGGATACGATGATAGAGAGTCTGCTCACCTTTCAGATTACGGATGATGATCGCCTGGTACGGAGGGCGATCGAGGATTTCCACAGCTCCAGGAGACCGGACGGTATGATACAGTGCAATGCGCCGGCCGCCTTTGTGCAGATCATCCCTTCCTTCTCCATCTATTATATTGATATGCTGTATTACCATTATCAGTATTATGGAGATAAAAAACTCCTGCAGAGGTATCTTGCTACGGTTTTGGGTATCTTACAATATTTTGATGACCGGGTGGAGGCGGAAACAGGGCTGCTGGGAGCAACCGGGTATTGGAGCTTTGTTGATTGGGTGGATGAATGGCGGCCAAATCACGGAAGTCCGGTCTGCGGGGAAGCGGAACCGATGTATCTCTATAATCAGATGTATGCATACGGTTTACTGCGGGCTGTTCAGTTGTTTGAGGCGTTGGATCAGCCGGAGGCAGGCAGGCTTTACAGAGAGAAATATGACCGATTGAGGGAGTGTATCAATCGATTGACGATTGATGCGGCAACGGGCTATTACCGAATCTCGGAAGCTGAAAAGAAGCCCAGCCAGCACGCACAGCTTTGGGCCGTGCTGTCCGGTTGTGTCGAAGGTGACGAGGCAAGGGAATTGATGCTCCGTTGTATGTCAGATAAGAATTTGCTGCAGTGCTCGTACTCCATGTCATTCTATCTGTTCCGGGCAATGGAGAAGGCCGGGATCTACGATGCGGTTGTGGACAAGTGGAAGCCATGGAAGAGGATGCTGGATCAGCATGTCACGACCTGGCCGGAGGATACCGTGTCGCAGCGCAGCGAATGTCATGCCTGGTCTGCAATTCCGTTATATGATTTTATAGCAGTTGTTTTAGGTGTTCGGCCGGAAAAGCCGGGATATGAAGAAATACGGATAAAGCCTTCGTCGCCGGAGCTTGGCGATATGCAGGCAACGATCGCGACGGTGAAGGGTCCGGTGTGGATACGGCGGATGGTGCAGGAGCAGGAAGAAGGCTTCCTGATCAGGCTGGAGATAGAGCTGCCCGCGGATATCCCGGTACATATTTATCTGTCAGAATCGGAACATGTATCTTTCTGCCAGAGAAGGATCATGT
>CAKSAI010000342.1 GCA_934434905.1 uncultured Lachnospiraceae bacterium
GGATTAACAAATAATTCCGGTTGTGACATCGTGGCTTCGTTTGGTTTTACGGCTGCAGCGGCATACAGTGATCTGGGTGCAGGTATATTCACATCAGCAGGTACAACCGTGCGTGCCAAGACAGTTGCAGATAACGGTACAGAGACGGTGAGCTTTATGCCGACAGGCTCTATACCGGCAACCGTCACAGAGTATACAAGAATCGGAGATATTACAGTGACTTTCGCGGCGAAAGAGAAAGATGAAGATGTGGATGGTGCGTATACCGGCGACAAGGTAACCATTCAGCCAAGCGGAATTGATGTCAACTTCTATCCGGGGTGGGTCCGCAAAGCAGCAACCTTCAGCTTCGATGACGGATACTATAACGAGTGGTATTACGCGGGGAAGTATGATGGTTCAAAGGGGGCTCGTCCCAAAATCATCATGTCCACCAGTACGGAAGCAAAGATTCTGAAGATCATGAAGGAGAACGGAGTAAAGGGAACCTTTAACCTGGTGAGTGATTGGGTAGGGTACAGTCATGGAACAGACGAAGCTGCCAAGACAGAGCTGCGCACTTACTATGCCGGGCAGGAGGTTGGCAGCCACAGCAAGCAGCATAAGAATATGCTGGATTTTACCGAGGCACAAATTATACAAGAGATCACAGAAAGTACAAGTGTGCTGAATGATCTCATGGGATATAAACCCACCGCATTTGCGTGGCCGTTCAAAGGGATTTTGCAGAGTTCAAATGAGAATGCCTGGGCAGCATTAGAGGAGGAAGGATATTTGTTCTCCAGAACAACAGCAAGTGCATTATTTGATACATCAAGCGATGATGATATTAAAAAGCATGGCTTTAATGCAACTGTCACAGATAGTTCGTACAAGCTGCTGCGCCAATTCCGGGCAACCGGTAACACCCCGGCCTTGGCAAAACCGGACGGAAACGTAGCACAGAAATTCCTGAACTACGAAGATGATGGGAAGCTGAAATTATGGTACACATGGGGCCACAGCTTTGATTATGTCGTCGATGAATTCGGAGTGGGACTTGGAAGCTCAAACTATGGAAAAGGTTATCCGGTAACCGATGAAACAAAAATAGCTCAATTTGAAGGATTCTGCAAGCTTCTCGGAGCGGATGATTCTATCTGGAAAGCAACCAATTCAGAGGTGATCGGATATCTGGCGGCAATGGCAAAGGTAAGTGTTTCCGGGCGCACGGTAACGAATGCTTCTGATCGGACGATCTATATTACGGTAGATGGTGTTCGCAAGACGCAGGGACCGAATACGACAATAACATATTAGGATGATGGAATGTATCATGGAGGAGATTTGTATATGAACAGATCAAAAGGCCGAACCGCTGTACAGACAGGGAATAAGAAAACATTGCGAAAGCAGATTTGGAAAAATCGATCTGTTTATCTAATGATCCTGCCGATTTTTGTATGGTTTTTGATATTTTCATATTGGCCCTTGTCATGGCTGAGAATGGCATTTTACAACTTTAAGCTGCGAAAGGGCTTTGCCGGAAGCGAATTCATCGGCCTGGATAATTTTATCAATTTTTTTGTGAAAAATGATGCTCTAAAGCTGATCTGGAATACATTGGCGATCAATATCTGGGCTTTGGTGATCCTGTTTCCGGCACCGATCATTCTGGCATTGCTGTTTAGCGAACTGAGATTAAAGAGATTCAAAAAGGCGGTACAGACCATCAGTTACCTGCCGCACTTTATGTCGACAGTCATGCTGGTGAGCTTTATCAACATCCTGTTATCGCCTTCCCTGGGCCTCGTTGGAAATATTTTCTCAAGCCTGGGGCTGGAGCCCATTTATTTCCTGGGCGAGCCCAAGTATTTCCGGGCGATTCAGGTGATTTCAGGTCTGTGGCAGACCGTGGGCTGGAATTCCATCGTATATGTGGCAGCATTGAGCAGCATTGATCCGCAGTTGTACGAAGCAGCCCGTATCGATGGTGCAAGCCGCATCCAGCAGATCACCAGGGTCACACTGCCATGCCTGATACCGACGATCATCACGATGCTGCTCATGCAGCTTGGAGCGATTCTGGGAAGTAATTTTGAGAAGATATTATTGATGCAGAATGACTATAATCTGCAGGTGTCGGAGGTGGTTCAGACCTTTGTATACAAGAGGGCGCTTCTGCAGGGGGATTATGGTCTGGCGACGGCGGCCGGTTTGTTTAATTCAATCGTGTCACTTGTCCTGGTAATTGTTGCAAACAGGGTAACAAAGAAACTTACGGAGACATCATTATGGTAAAGAATAAAAATAAAGTAGAAGATTCTGCCGGAAACAGGATATTTGACGCTGTAAACATCCTGTTCATGGTTTTGTTTGCAGCCCTTATCCTTTATCCTTTTTTAAACATTTTGGCGATTTCTTTGTCCGGTGTCAGCGAAGGGCGTTTGAATACCGTAACAATTCTGCCAAAGGAAATCACGGCGAGCGCCTATAGCCAGATCATTGCCAATATGGCAATCTGGAGAAGCTATGCGAATACGTTTTTTGTGGCACTGGTCGGTGCAGTTATCACGGTGATCCTTACGGCGCTGGCAGCATATCCGCTGGCTTTCTGCGATTTCCCCGGTAAAAAGGCGTACAGCTTCTTTATCGTGATTACCATGTGGTTCAGCGCGGGGATCATTCCGGCCTACATGGTCGTAAGAACATTGGGACTCCTGGACAGCTTATGGTCTTTGATCATACCGGGAGCGCTGAGCGCTTATAATGTTATCGTAATCCGAACAACCTTCCAGGGACTTCCCAAGAGCCTGATCGAAGCTGCGAAGATTGACGGAGCCAGCGACTTTCGGATATTGTTCCGTATTGTGATGCCCCTTGCGAAAGCAGGCCTTGCAGTGGTCGCACTCTGGACAGTTGTAGGTCATTGGAACAATTACACCGGTCCGTTGCTTTATATATCAACAACAGAGAAGTTTACACTTCAGCAGATCCTGAACAAGATCGTATTGAGTGCGCAGGGCAGTGATATCGGTATCAATGCAGGTACAGCCGATGGCGTTGCGGCCATCGGAACACAGGTCAAATATGCAGCATTGATGTTTTCAATGCTTCCGGTAATGGTTGCATTCCCGTTTGTGCAGAAATATTTTGTACAGGGGGCATTGGTCGGTTCAGTGAAGGAATAATAAGACTGGATACGGCGAAATATATGAATTTCATCCAATCAAATTTCAGGAGGATAACAAAATGAGAAGGAAAAACGTGTTAAAAAGAGCATTTGCTTTGGGCATGGCAGCTACGATGCTGCTGTCGGGCTGCGGCGGCGCAGGATCCAAGGATGGACAGAAAACAGGGAATGGTGTTGACTATGCCATCACCCTGGAGGATCTGGAGAAGGATCTGCCAACATCGGATTATGATTATTATTCACGCGATACCTTGGAAATCAATATTATGACGATCATTGGCGATCCGTATTCGTCAGATGCAACATTGATCAAAGAGATTGAAAAGGCAACAAATACAAAGATCAATATCGACTGGCAGAGCGCAGACAGCTATCAGGACCGCATTGCGGCGAAGCTGTCAACCGGAGAGCTCCCGGATATCATTGGCCGTGTGCCGGATCTGAGCTATATGAAAAAACAGGAAGCAGCTTATCCGCTGCAGGGATTATTGAAGAAATATGCACCTGATTATGTGAACTGTCTCACCGATGCCGTTCTGCTGGAAAC
>CAKSAI010000343.1 GCA_934434905.1 uncultured Lachnospiraceae bacterium
ATGGCGGAGACCTGGACGGTTTGGAAGGACGATTGGATTACATCGATTCTCTGTATGTGGATGCTATTTATATGAGCCCGATTCAGAAGTCTTACCAGAATGCAGGATATGGGCCGGTTCATTGGGATGAAGTAGAGAGTACCTTTGGAAATGAGCGGGATCTGGTAGAATTTGCAGATGCAGTTCATGAACATGATATGAAGCTGATGGGAGATGTAGTGCTGACATTCGCGGTCGAGGATTCTTACTACTTTGATAAAAACAGTATCTGGCCGACGGTCGGTGCTTATGAATCCAGGGATAGTATCTATAAGGATATGTTCAAGTTCTATAACTGGCCGGATAATTTCATGGTTGGATGGGAAAGTCCTTCGGTGAATATGAATACAGACGTGGCGAAGAATCTGCTGTACGCCGGGAAGGATTCCTATCTCACACATTATGCAAGTATCTTCGACGGGTATCGGTTTGACTGTGGCGGCTGGTTATGGGGAACCACAGATACAGATGATGTAAAGACAGAAGTTTTTGTGAAAGAGATCCGAAAGGCATTGCGGGAGGTGGATGAAGACTTCTTCCTGCTGTCGGAATCCGATGCGACCAATATGAATACCGGAACATGGGATGCGCAGTGGAATATTGGTTATATGCCAAAGCTTCAGGATTATGCAAAGGGTTTGATCAATGAAACGCTGATGGCAGAAGCAATGTATAACTTTGAGAAGTATGAGAAGAATATGCCCCGCAGCGTTGCACTTTGCCTGCACAACATGATCAGTGATCATGACTCTTACCGTGTGGTACAGGAGGATGACTATCTGTATAATGCAGCAGTCTTAATTCAGATGACGTATCTGGGTTCTCCGAGTGTGTTCTATGGGGAAGAAATGGGCTACATTCGTGAGCCGGAGACTGGTGTTGGCACGATTCAGTCCTTCTATGCCCTTGACTGGGATGAGGCAAACTGGGATCAGTCGAGATTGAATTTCTACAAGGCTATGGGTGAGCTGCGCAAGCAGTATTCCTGTGTGAAAACCGGTGTTGTGAATCTGCTTGGCAGTGACGTGGAAAATAGTACGATTACCTTCGGACGCTGGGATGAAAATGGAGCAGTGATTACCGTGGCATCCCAGAATGAAGAGAATATTCAGATGGAAATCGAAGTGAAGCAATGCGATATTGTGAACGGAACGATCCTGACCGACTGGCTTACAGGCAAGCAGTACGAAGTAAAGGATGGAAAGATCACGGTAGACGTGATTCCGGGCGGAAGCGTATTTGTAACCGGGAAGAAGTCTTCCTCCTATCGTCAGACTTATGTACAGAGTGAGATCGGTCATACTTCAAAGAAGGACAGCGCGATTGCAGAAACGAGCGTTTCATTTGTAGCAGAAGGAAAAGGAACCATTGAAAAGGCAACCGATAACTTTACCTATCTGAATACCATCGCTTACGGCGGGGTTTCTGTTTATGGCAACATAAGGGGAAACGGTAAAGGTACGCTGATGTTAAGAAACAGTCTGAAGGAAGATGATGTTTATTATGCTGCCGTTGTGAATGACGGGAAGCTCTCCATCGTTGTAAGGACGAAGGAAGGAGAGAAGGCAGAGACTTTGGTAGAGACAGACTGTAGCAAGAATACATATGTCAAGCTGGAAAGAACAGCAGAGAATACATTCGCTGCCTATACAGCAGAGGTAAATAACGGAAACTTAGGTGCGTGGGAATTGCTTGCGGGTTCCGAAGCTTCCATGAATATGGATCAGCGGATCCATTATGGATTCGCGGCGCTTAAGGGAGAGGTGCGTATCAATAATGTTACGGCTGCAAAGAGCAGCAGTGCAACCTGCGATACCTTTGATAACAACGTTCGGACAGCGTTATTTGACAATATCAATGCCGATTTTGTCTCCGTGGCAGATGGAAAGCTGACGATTACCAATTCCAAAAAGCAAACGTTACATTATCTGCTCACCAATGCCATGGACAATGACTGGACCTTCAAGACAATGATGGGAAGCCTGGATGAAAAGGGAGAATATGCCGGGGTGGTATGCCAGCAGAATGAAGAGAATTATATCATCGCAGGACGTACAACCATTGGCGGGAAGGACAGATTATTCCTTGGAGAAGCAACGAATGGAACGGTTGCCGTACATGCTTCCGTCGCAGATACCGCTTCTGATAAAGCTGTGATCATCCAGCTTCAGAGAGCAGGGGCTTACTACTCAGCAGTATATTCTGCAGATAATGGCGCAACATGGAATTATATCGGAAAGATATATGCGAATTACTCTGAGGAGCATGCCGGTATCCTCGTGGCAGGACAGGGGGCAGTTTCCTTTGACTGGGTATCCTTCGGCGACAGTATCAATGATGGAATCTCTGTAAACACGCCATATTCGCCGGTGGATGTAGATGTTACCTATAATAATGCAGAGACTGCCAGGGAAGCTTCCTATGAGTTCCTGACAGGCGACTGGTCCGTGGTGACAGGAGGATGGCTGCAGGCGGATAAGGATGTATTTGCTCAGGCCTCGGCAGTGAATAATCTGTATACAGATTTATACGCAGAAGCAACGGTTGAGATTCAGAGCGGAGACGGCTGGGCAGGACTTGCCTTCGGCAAAACCACCCCGTATACGGATGCGTCAGACGGATTTGTATTAAAATACGATAATAGTGGAAAGCTGATTCTTACCAGGAAGGGTGTGAGTATTGCGGAAGCCAAACTGGAGGTTAAGAAGGGCGAAGCAGTCCGACTTGTCATATCTGCGTCAGACGGAAATGTTATCGTTTATGCAGGACAAAAACCGGCTCCGGTGATGGTGCTGCATGGAACCGGTTATTATAACGGATATGTGTCTTTCTGTACAGAGGGAGTAACGGCTCATTTCGGAAACTTCCATCATGGATATACTTCTGCAAACTGGAGCTGGATCTCCGGAAGCGGAAGTGGTGTGAAGAATATGATAGCAACGACGGATAATTCCACCAAGGAGCGTCAGATTCACACAATAGCAACCTTGACAGGATATGGATTCACGGATTTTGTCTGCACGGCTCAAATGTCTGTTGTGAAGGTGAATCAGGATCTGGAAACCAAATCCGGTATACTGCTCTGTGCGTCAGAAGGACGTTCCGCAGCCGTGGACGGAGTGTTTGTATATATGGACGCAGAGGGAAATCTGAAGCTGGATGCGGATGGAACAGAGAAAGCCTCTTATGCGTTACCGGGGCATACAAATGCAGTTGTTGTCATGGTAGTAAAGCAGGGTGGCGTGTACAAGGTATTTTTACAGGGGCAGGAGGCACCGGTATTAGAATATACGGAAGAATTTAACCGGGGCGGTATGTTTACTGTCTACACCATAAACGGCAAAGGTTCCTTCCAGAACTTAAATATTGAAAACCTGCAGCCGAATCAGAACTATGCAGACACAAAGACGGCACAAAGCTGGGCTGACAGCGGAAGTGTACCGTTCTTAGACGATTTCAATACCGGTGCGTCAGAGAGCAACTACTATCTCTATGACACAACAGCAGGAACTTATGAGGTAAAGGATGGTGCGCTTAGCTGCACAGGATCAACAGACTGGACGGCAGGAGCTACGGTTGCGGCAGGCTCTTACTCTGATTTTACCATGGAGTTTAAACTCCGGTTTGACGCATCTTCCGGTGGATGGATGTCTGTCGGTATGCGGAAAGCTATGGT
>CAKSAI010000344.1 GCA_934434905.1 uncultured Lachnospiraceae bacterium
TATTGGCAATATACCTATCCACATATTCCGAGTAAGTTACCTTCTCACCGCCGGTAATTTTGTCCCACCAATTGCCAAGCTGTGCAGAATTCTCAGCCACATATGCCGGAAGCAGGTTCACGAACAGCTCTCCCTTGCTGCCTGCCTCTGTCTTCGCCTGCTCATAATATTTTGCCTGCCACTGCACTTTCTCTAAATCCTTCACATAAGGCTCATCAAAGGCAAAATTCCCGGCATATGCGTTATGCTTAATATATAGATTTGTCGTGCCAAACATGGTACTGATAATGCTCTGGAAGTCTGTCTCTTTGTTGACCTGACTTGCACTGAATCCATGCTCATCGGTAGCCGTTCCTCCCAACCCATAGAAGGACCAGTCTTTCACATAGTATTTCACACCATATTTATCTGCGATGTCGAGTACGACCGCTGCTGCCTGTTCTGTTACTGCACTCCGCAGCTTGATGGTATCCTGGATATTCCCGCTTTCTGCTGTCGCTGTCGAACAACCTTCATGTAATGCAATCGCCTTGTTAAACCCTGCCTCCGAAAGCTTCTTGTAGGCATCATCCAGTTGCTCTGCCGTGTCTGCGCTCACATTGCGATTCACGGTTGGTGCGGCATATGCAGTAAATGCAATTCCCGCACCGTCGTCTGCTGTATCCCTGGTTACCAGAGATACAGCATTTCCTTCCGTCACAGAGAAGATTCCTTCCGCAAAATCATGATCAAAGTCATCCTCCGCCATGATATTGCCGGAAGCGCTGATGACCTTCACATTGTCAACAAGAAGTGATAAAGGATTACCGCTATTCTTCCACGCAGCATCCCCGGCCGGTCCTACGATATAGAAGTAATATGGTCCGCCCTCTGCCGGCAGGTTCACGGTATAATTCGCCCATTCGCCCTTGACGGAAGCCATGGACTGCCCACTGCTGCCATGGTCATACATTCCGGCACTTGCAGGATCTGTTGTCCAGTCAACTGCCCACCAGACATCCGCTCCGACTTCTGCGGGCACAAAGGCATCGAAGGTGATCGTACTGCCCGCCGGATAAGGATTCGCTGTAATAAAATTCATCTTGCCTGTGTCTCCGCACAGGTTAGCCACCTTGATTGCAGCCGCCTGATCGGCCTTTACAGTCTCTTCTACCTCTTCTAACGATATCGCAACATTGCTTCCGGTCATGGTGGTTACCCGGAATATTCCCTTTCCAAATCCATCGTTGAAGTTATCCTTCGCGATCAGACTGCCGGAAGCATTTGTTATCTTGAAGTCATCAACGAGAAGTTTCTTGTCTCCCCATTCATTCCCTGCCGGTCCGCCAACGTATATATAATAGTAGTTACCGTCATTCGGCAAAGTCACAGAATAATCCGCCCATGTTCCGAATTTCGATATGGACATGAGATTCTTTGATGCACATCCATAGATATCTGCCGCAGACGGATCCGTAACGTAGTTCACTCCCCACCAGCTGCCGCTTACACCTTCCGGTACATAAGCCCGGAAAGAAACGGTGCTGCCGCCCGGATAGGCATCCTGCGTAATGAAATTCAACTGCCCGCCATTCGCGTTTAAGTGTTTTACATGTATCGCTGCCGCTTTATTACCGGAAGCAGTCTTTTCGATCGTCTGTAATCCGACTACGGTTCTGCCACTCCCATCCTTCTCTGTCATATCGAAGAGTCCATGGGTCAGACCGCCGTTAAAGGTGTCCTTCTCCGTTACGCCGCCCGATGTAATGGTGAAATCATCGATAAGAAGAGGTTCCGTTGCTGTACAGTCACTACCTTTATCCGCCACCAGATAGATATAGTATTGGTTTTCGTCATCCGGCAGGGTTACGGAATAATCTGCCCATGCCCCCACAATGGAAGTCATAAGCTGTCCATAGGCTTTACCGGAAGTCCATTTGTACAGATCCGTGTCAGCCTTGTCCGTTGTCCAACTGATTCCCCACCAGTTCGTCCCTTGCGGCACATAAGCTCGAAAGGCGATCTCGCTGCCGCCCGGATAGGCCTTCTTTGTAATGACATTCATTTTGCCCGCTTCATCGGATAACAATTTCTGATCGATTGCCGCGGCCTTTCCGGTTACCTCATATACATAATTGAAACGACCATAGGGCGCGGCATCTCCCTTCGTATAGAAGGAGTAGATATCGTCCTCGGAATAATTATCCGCCCATTTAAATTCCAGTGAAAACGCATCGTCACATCCTAATACCGACAGCGAGATCGCCAACTGAAGCTTGTTTCCTTCCATGCGGTACGCTGCGCTTCCTGCCTCCGTCCATCTGCCGCCCACATACTTCTCTACCGTAAGCTTTCCGTCTGCCGCCTTAGAGCTGTCACGATTCACCACATATTCATACTGGTTCCAGCATCCGCCGGTATTTCCGGTACTGATAAAGAGGCTCATGCAGTTCGCACTGCCAAATCCCCGGATGGCATCGACTGTCTCCACCAGGCAATACAGGTTCGTCCCGTCTGTGGTCATCTTCATCCTGGAGATATCGTTCCTGCCGGTGGTATCGGTGTACTTGATAACGCTGTCTTCGGATTTCACAGTTGTGAGAGAGACAACATCGTTGCCTGCGATGCTGAACAATCCTGTATCCACTCCATCGGTAAATTGATCCAAAGCTTCGTCACTGCCTTTTGTGATCTTAAAGTCATCGATCAGCAGCTTTGTTCCGTTCCATTCGCCCTTGGCGCCTACTATGTAGATATAATAATTGTTGCCATCATCCGGCAGGGTCACACTGTAATCCGCCCATGCCCCGAATGTGGATGTCATTACCTGCCCGTATGCTGTACCGCCTGTCCATTTGTAGAGATCTGTGTCGGCAGGGTCAGTTGTCCATGAGACCGCCCACCAGCTCACGCCTTCCGGTACATACGCCTTAAACGATACCATACTTCCTCCGGCATATGCTTCCTTCGTAATGAAGCTCATAGGATCGTTCTCGTTCAGCCTGTCGATCTTAATCGCAACCGCCTTATTCGGCACACCCGTCTCATACCCTTCGGCATCCCGATCTGCGATATCTCCCGTGTAATCCAGATAATGTGTATTTACTTTATTCCACTGTGAAAACTCACCATTTATATCGATAGATACTCCCTCTGTTTGTGCTGCTGTATTCAGGTTTCGGTTTGTTATCCCGGAACCTTTGAATTGCTTAATATGATCCACCAACTGCATGTAATAGTCATCACCATATCTGCCGTTCATCGGCTGGAGATCGGAGCTGTTAGCCATATCTGCATTCCCGGATAAAACGATGGGCTTGCTGTCATCACTTGCTGCCGTTCTCTCGGAAGTCCACTCATTCCAGCTCTCTACGAGAATGATGTCCGGGTCGTCGGCGATCGCCTTCTCAAACTCCCATGCAAAGTTATAGCCCCACAGGGAAGCGTCCTCGTCGGCCACATGGATCGTACCGTTATAGCTTCTCTGATGATTCTCCTTGCTGCCATAGAATGCGCTCTCACTCATGGCTGCGCCGAAGCTTCTTGCCGCACGAACCGTCTTTGGCGATAATCCGTCGGTGTCCTTCACGACCTCGCCTCCACGCTTATACCACAAATGACTGTATGCCGTATTGTCATAAAATGCAGTAAGTGCGGTACTAACACTCTCATTGCTGATGGAGGTAAATGTCACCTTGGGAACCTCAAAGCCCTGCTG
>CAKSAI010000345.1 GCA_934434905.1 uncultured Lachnospiraceae bacterium
ATGCTTCAGATAAATTACCTTTTTATTAATATCTTTGACCTTAGCCTCCGCTGCATCTGCCGGGCCGATCATGACAAGCCCCGTTATGTGTCCATTTTCCTGGGACTTACGCAGCTTATCCCCCAGCAGTCCTGCCAGCCGCTCGGCGCTCTCCTGCTCCGCCGAGGCCACCAGCATCACCATCATATGCCATATCGGCGGGTATTTCATCAGCCTGCGATATGCCATCTCCTGTTCAAAGAATCCCTGATAATCCTGTCTTGCCGCCAGTTCAATGCTGTAATGATCCGGGCTGTAGGTCTGTATCACCACCTGCCCCTTCTTGTTGCCGCGTCCCGCCCGTCCGGCCGCCTGGGTCAAGAGCTGAAAGGTTCTTTCTGCACCGTGATAGTCACTGACGTACAGAGACAGATCCGCTGCCAGGATACCTACCAATGTGACCTCCGGGAAATCGTGACCCTTCACGATCATCTGGGTCCCCACCAGAATATCCGCCTCATGATTGGCAAAAGCAGACAGGATCTTCTCATGCCCTTCCTTACTGCGCGTAGTGTCGAAGTCCATGCGCAGCACCCGTGCCTCCGGAAAACGTTCCTTTACCACCTGCTCGATCTTCTGGGTTCCGGCCTTAAAGCCGCCCACATACTTCGATCCACACTTGGGACAGAGCTTTGCCGCAGGCTCCTGGTAACCGCAGTAGTGGCAGACCAGCTTGCCATTGTTATGCCAGCTTAAGGAAACATCGCAGTGCGGACACTTGAACACATGACCGCATGCCCGGCAGGATACAAAGCCTGACACGCCCCGGCGGTTCAGGAACAGCATGATCTGCTGGTTCTCCTTCAACCGTTCCTCCATCAGCTCCTGAAGTCGATCACTTAAGATCGAACGGTTGCCGTGGCTTAATTCCTCCCGAAGATCCACGATCTCGCAATCCGGCAGGGGCCGTTCCTCCACTCTCTTATCCAGCGTAAGAAGCTTATATTCGCCCTGTTCAGCTCTGTAATAGCTATCTACGGAAGGGGTCGCTGATCCAAGCACTACACTGGCCCCGCACATCCGCGCCCGCGTGATGGCTGTCTCTCTGGCGTGATACCGCGGAACCGTCTCACTCTTATAGGAAGTCTCATGTTCTTCATCTATGATAATAAACCCTAAATTTGAAAAAGGTGTGAACAATGCCGATCTTGGACCGATCATCACATCCAGCTCACCATTTTTCGCCCGAAGGAACTGATCGTAGCGTTCGCCCGGCGACATCCGGGAATTCAGGATGGATACACGTCCGCCGAAGCGCTTGTAGAAGCGCATCACGGTCTGAAAAGTCAGCGCAATCTCCGGGATCAGTACGATGGACTGCTTTCCCTGTGCTGCCGCCCTTGCGATTAGTTCGATATACACGGCAGTCTTGCCGCTTCCGGTGACGCCGTGGATCAGATAGGTTGCCGGATGGCCCTCTGCCTGATCGGCTGTAATCCGGTCTACGATCTGCTGCTGCCCCTCATTCAGTACTATCTGCGCACCGGGCTGCGGGTTCTCTGCCAGACCTTTCATAAAATGCAGCGGATCCCGATACGTTGTCTCCCTGCGCACGAAAAGCAGCCCCAGCTCCTCCAGCACACGGATGACTGCGGCTGTGATATTCAGCTTCCCGGTCACCACCTCGTAAGGAATCTCCCGCTCCGCCAGGAGCGCCGCGAGCAGGCGGGCGCGGGCCGTGCTGTTTTTTCTCTCAAACTGCTCCAACTGCTTTCTGGCTTCTTCCTCGGAGGCCAGAAGCACCACGCTTCTTTTCTCCTGCTGCTTCTGCTTCTGCTTCACCGGAAGCACCGTCTTAAGCGCCTGGCTCATGGTGCCGCCGTAATTCTCCCGGATCCATGCAGCCAGCGTGATCAGCTGTGCCTCCACCGGCACGCTCTCCTGATCGATGGCCAGTATCTCCTTCTGCTTCTTCGGATCGAACTCTGCCTTGTCCGTCAGTTCTATCACGTAGCCCTTGATGGTACGGTTTCCGTTTCCGAAGGGCACCTGCACCTGCATCCCCGGTGCCAGCCGATCTCGCAACCGCTCCGGTATCCGGTACTGGAAAGTCCGATCCAGCTTTTCCTGTGAAATATCTATGATAATGTTGGCGTACTCTGCCATCTGCTCACCGCCTGTATCTCCTTATCCTGCTCTACTCGGGCAGCTTCTCTTTGTTATTATTCACGGTCACATCAGCTTCTTGCCGCATTCCCAGGCGCCGCCAACCTTCTCTCCGATCACATGATATGCATTATTGAAGGGATCAAAGCAGATCGGGGCTACCTTGCTCACATCAACCTTTCCGTCCGTCAGGGCTGCTTCGTCAACACTCACATTCACGATCTCACCCTTCAAGATGCAGGTTTCCTTATCGTAGCTGATCACCTTGCACTCCATGCAGACAGCCAGTTCATTGATGATCGGCGCGTTCACGAATTCGCTCTTTGTCGCAGTAAATCCGGCTCTCGCGAACTTATCCTTCGTCGTATTGCCGCTTGCCATTCCCACGTAATCGCATCCTGCCACATGCGCAGCATCCGCCATACTGATGGTAAATGCTCCGGTAACTGCAAAGTTCTTACACGTCTTATGACCGGGTGAAAGGCAGACAGATACCTCCCGCTCCTCACTGATGCCGCCCCACGCTGCGTTCATCGCATCGGGCACTCCGTTCTCATCATAGGTGGCGATGATCCACACCGGCTGCGGATAGCTCCACGCCTTTGCTCCGTAATTCTTCCTGCTCATTGTCATACCTCCGTTTATATGAATGCTTTGCTACTATACCTTCATGTCTGCTAACACAGACACCACTATGAATAAAAGCCCACGGATTGCTCCATGCTTCACATTGTACGCGAAGGTATGAGACTTGTCAAGCTGCGCGTGCGTTTTCTCCCTGCATAGCTTCGCTATTTCTGCGCATACTACCTCTATGAAAACAATGACGACGATAAGAAAAAACTTTTTCATCTGCGGCCTGGCCGGATGGTGCATGGAGATCCTGTTTACCGCATGTAACTCCTTCCGCCGCCGGGAAATGAAATTAATAGGGAACACCTCGCTCTGGATGTTCCCCATCTACGGTATGGCAGCCCTGATCGGGCCGCTCTATTCCCTGATCCGGCGGCTTCCTGCACTTCTGCGGAGCATGATATACTCCACCGGAATCTTTCTCTTTGAATTTCTCTGCGGTTCCTTCTTAAAAAGGCAGGGAGCCTGCCCCTGGGACTACAGCAAAGCGAAAAGCAACATAAATGGCGTGATCCGCCTTGATTATGCGCCCTTCTGGATGGTCGCGGGATTGATCTTCGAGCGCCTTATTGCCAGGCGCAAAGCATAATTTGCATTTGTAATTCAAAAGGTGTACAATGGAGATGATCCTTGAAACCAATCGTATATTTTTCGGTAGCGATACCGTCACAAAGAAAAAGAGGGCAAAATAATGTCGGACTTAACCGATAGAAAAAAGAAGTTCGCTTTCTCACCCGCCATGATCCTGATAACCATCGGGATCGTCTACGGCGACATCGGAACATCTCCGATGTATGTACTCAAGGCTATTATCGAAAACAATGGCGGTCTTGCCAGTGTCAGTGAAGATCTCATCATCGGTTCCCTTTCGCTCATCATCTGGACGATCACGCTGCTTACGACTGTAAAATACATACTT
>CAKSAI010000346.1 GCA_934434905.1 uncultured Lachnospiraceae bacterium
GCAATATTGAACATTGACTTTTTCCTACGTATTTTTTATGATGATGGCAACAAATACCCATGCAGAACATGCATAGAAAAGAGGCAGATATGTATCATTTTCCAATTGGGATCATAACGAATTCCCTAAGAGGTCTGGACACGGCCTCCGCCATTGTAAAGGCTGCAAGCCTTGGCGCGAACGGTGTCCAGATGTATGCAACCAGCGGCGCTAACGCACCGGAGAACTTAAACGCCGACAAACGGCGTGAGCTTTTGAACCTCGTCAAGGACAATGGCCTCGTCTTCTCCGCCATCTGTGGCGACCTTGGACAGGGCTTCGGTGACCCGCAGAAGAACCCGGCTCTCATCGAGAAGTCCATGCGTATTCTGGATCTGGCCAAGGATTTGGAATGCGGCATTGTTACCACCCACATCGGCGTTGTTCCCTCGGATCCTTCCCATGAGCGGTACAAGATCATGCAGGAGGCATGCTTCACGCTCTCACGCTACGCGGACAGAATCGGCTCTCATTTCGCCATTGAGACCGGCCCGGAGACTTCTCTGACCCTGAAGAACTTTCTGGACACCCTGGATTCCACAGGCGTTGCGGTCAACCTTGATCCGGCGAACCTCGTAATGGTGACCGGGGACGATCCCGTACAGGCTGTTTACAATCTGAAGGATTACATCGTACACACCCATGCCAAGGACGGCATCCGCCTGCGTGAATCGAATCCGGAATTCATCTATCATTCCGTGCACCCGGTACCGGAGGAATACTTTGGCGTCCGGTATTTTGAAGAAGTGCCTCTTGGAACCGGAAAGGTGGACTTCCCTGCATACCTGGCAGCACTTGACGATATCGGGTATAAGGGCTTCCTCACCATCGAGCGCGAGGTTGGCGATGACCCGGAGAAGGATATCCGGACAGCTGTAGAATTCTTACGGAAACAGTTCAGCCGAACCGAAGAAGGACGATAAACTGTGCTCGCATGAATTAAAACACTTGTCATCTCGTATCAAAAACTATATAATAGGATGTGAGGTGAACAAAATGACGATAGACACGAAAGATTTACTGAACAGCATCCTGACAAGTCTCTCCTGCATCGACTATGTGAAGCCGGAGGACCTGCCCAATATAGACCTGTACATGGATCAGGTGACAACCTTCATGGATCAGCAGCTCTCCTCCTTCAAGCGGCGCGAGCACGACAAGATACTGACCAAGACCATGATCAATAACTATGTCAAGAATAACCTGATGCCGCCCCCTGTGAAGAAGAAGTATACGAAGGAACACCTTCTGCTGCTGATCTTCATCTATTATTTTAAAAATATCCTGAGCATCAGCGATATCCAGGCCATCCTGAATCCCGTCTCCGAGAAGTACTTCGGAAGTAAGGATGATTTCAGCTTGGAAGAAATCTACGCAGAGGTGTTTTGCCTGGAGAAGACAGAGGTTAATCATCTGCAAAAGGATATCGCAAGACGCTTTGAGATCAGCCGTACCACCTTCAACCTCGATAACCTGGATGAAGATGACCGCCAGGACATGCAGCTCTTCGCCTTTATCTGCATGCTGTGCTTCGACGTCTATGTAAAGAAATCGTTGATTGAAAATCTTCTTGACGCTAAAAGCACCTCACTGGCAGAAGAACAGCGGGATGCAAAAGTGAAGGAAGCAACAGCGAAGGAGTCTAAGACTAAAGAACCTAAGGCCAAAGAACCTAAAGTCAAAGAACCTAAGACCAAGGAATCAAAAGCATCCAAAACCAGGGATGAGCAAAACACAGACTGAACCATTTCTTATGTTAAAGAATACCCCCGTGCTTTGCATGTTTCCTGAGCAGACTGAACATTCCTTACGGTCAATAGAACACCCCCGTGCTTTGCATGTTTCCTGAGCAGACTGTCGGTCAGTCAGCGAAGGATATATGCAAACACGGGGGATCCTTTTTACCGTAAGAAATCGGCTCAGTCTGCCTCTTACTTCCTCACCAGCAAACTCTTCCCGGTCATCTCCACCGGCTGTTTAAGTCCCAGCATCTCGATAAGCGTCGGCGCGATATCCGCCAGAACACCGCCCTCCCGCAGACCATAAGCCTCATCATAATTGATCAGGATAAACGGTACCGGATTCGTGGTATGTGCGGTAAAGCTCTCGCCCGTATTATAATCGATGAGCTGCTCGGCATTCCCGTGATCCGCGCAGAGGAACATAGCACCGTCCACTTCCTTTAAGGCCGCCACAGCCCTTCCAACGCAGGTATCCACCGCTTCCACTGCCGCAATAGCAGCCTTCTCAACACCGGTATGACCCACCATGTCTGGATTGGCGAAATTGATGATGATCACATCATACTTGTCGGACTTTATCGCCTCCACCAGCTTATCGCAGACCTCGTAAGCACTCATCTCCGGCTGCAGGTCGTATGTGGCAACCTTGGGGGAATGTACCAGGATTCTGTCCTCTCCCTCATTGGGAACCTCAACACCGCCGTTAAAGAAGAAGGTCACATGTGCATACTTCTCTGTCTCGGCGATTCTGGCCTGCTTCAACCCGTTCGCTGCAAGGAACTGTCCCAAGGTATTGTGAAGCTCCACCTTGTGGAAAGCCACCAGCTTATTGGGAATAGTCACATCGTACTCGGTAAAGCAGATATAAGTCACATCCTTGCGCACGCCCCGGTCGAATCCATCGAACTCATCCGCACAGAAGGCCCGTGTAATCTCTCTGGCACGGTCCGGGCGGAAGTTGTAGAAAATAATGGTATCCTTATCATTCACGGTTGCCACCGGCGCACCGTTCTTCATCACTACCGCAGGTACTACGAATTCGTCCGTGACTCCCGCGTCATAAGATGCCTGAACTGCCTCTACGGCATTGTCCACCTGTACGCCTTCGCCGAAGGAAATGGCGCGGTAAGCCTTCTCCACACGATCCCAGCGGTTGTCACGATCCATTACGTAATAACGACCCATCACGGTAGCGATCTCTCCTACGCCCAACTCAGCCATCTTCTTCTCCAGTTCCTCCATATAGCCCTTGCCGGAGGTCGGCGCGGTATCACGCCCATCCAGGAAGCAGTGGACATACACCTTGGAAATGCCCTCACGCTTCGCCATCTCCAAAAGGCCATAGAGGTGGGTGTTATGGCTATGTACGCCACCGTCAGAGAGAAGGCCGTACAGATGCAGGGCAGAACCATTCTTCTTCACATTCTCCATGCCCGCCTTTAAGGCCTCATTCTCAAAAAAGTCGCCATCCTCGATAGCCTTGCTGATTCTGGTCAGCTCCTGGTATACGATGCGCCCTGCGCCCATATTCAGATGGCCAACCTCGGAATTACCCATCTGGCCGTCCGGGAGTCCGACAGCCAGGCCGCTGGCATATCCCTTAACGAAGGGGTAATCCCGCATAAGGCCGTCAATATTTGGCGTTTTTGCCTCATAAACGGCATTGGCTTCCTTCCTGTCATTCAGTCCGAATCCATCCAGGATCATTAATACGATAGGTTTTTTTCTCATATTGATCTTCATCTCCTTTAAAAGAGCTGTGATATATATCACAGCTCCATTATACATCACTTTCTTCTCGTTTGCTATCCTTCTGAAAAAAGCTTAGCCTATTTATAGCAGACGATCTTGCCGAAGTCAGCCTTCAGG
>CAKSAI010000347.1 GCA_934434905.1 uncultured Lachnospiraceae bacterium
TTTAACAGCAGATAGAGCAGCCCCGGCAAAGCCATCAGATAAAACGGCCATATTCTTCTCCATTTTACCCTCGCGCGCGGCTTTACTCCCCTGCTTCGAAAAAGCATTGTATGTTGTTTCATTCCGGTCCTCCATAATAAAGTAGCCAAACGAGCTGCTACGAAAACATTCCTCATAGCATCTCGTTTGGCATAAGCTTAATTCTTATCTCGCATTGCTGCAATGGCAACACCTGGTTCTATGGCTCCTGCGCCTTACCTGTTCTGCCGCCATTCGTCAAACTGACGCTGATTTTCCGCTACTACTTTATCGATACCGGCATCCTTTAAGGCCTTCCGAAACTCCGGCAGAATCACATCCGGATCCTTCAGACCGCAGGTGATGGTTTTCATATATTCACTAAGCACTACATTGATAGCCAGAATCTCATTGTTGACTACCTCACTCTTAAATACATAGCCCGCTGCCGGCGACACTCTGGAGTCAGGAACAGCCGCATCCAGCGCCTGCGCATCGCGGTTTGTCATGATATCTCTCCCTTCACCAACTACCGGTGTGGCAAAGCGATCTCCATAAACGCCCAGCGACATATAATAAGGAAGTGTATTTGGATCGTCTGCAAGATATTTCACCTTCAACTGACGGTTGCCATTCACTTCTTTCTCTTCCACGATCTCGTAATCTCTGCCTTCGATTCCGAGAGAAAGCAGCCATGCAGCCTCATCGTGCTCATAAATATAATTCATGGTCTCTACTGCCTTCTGCGGGTTTGCGCTTGTGACCGGAACCACCCAGCCACCAGCCGCAGGGCTTCGCTTATATGGCTTCATCATATTGAGCTGATAGCTGTCGATTGCCAGATAGGAGCTTGACGCATCCTTTATGTAATCCACTGCATTGGCCCAGTAGAAGCAGCCCAGATGTGTGCCTGCCAACGCCAGATCAGAAGGCGAACTGGTGGTAGTGGAGGCATCCTTTGAGATATAGCCCTTCTTCTGCCACTCAAACATTCTTCTGGCATATTCCTCAAATTCTTCTGTATCAAATATATTTTCTATCGTTGTATTCTCAAAGCTCTTGTTCAGCATAAGAACGCCGCTGGCCAGTGAACCGCCTGATAACGCATCAAATTCAAAGACGGTATTGAAATAAGGATCATTGGACCAGGTTATAGGCGCAAGACAATAATAGCCGTCTCCCTCACCTGCTTTTATCGTGGCAAATATCTCCTCGAGCTCATCGACGGTGTGGCCACTGCCCTTCTGATGCTCGTATGTATATCCATACTTATCGCACATTTTCTTATCGAGATAGATTCCATATGCACTGTAGGTCGTCCAAGCCGCCGGCATCGCATAGATCTTTCCGTCATAATATGCCGATCCCATATTCACGCCATTGTCTGCGATGATCTCTGCACCATACTTCTCCATGAGATCGTCCAGGGGCAATATCAGATTCGCTTCTGCCTTCTCCGCGACCTTGGCAGTACCCAGGCAGAGAGCCAGGTCTACCTGCACATCAGCTCCCACATCCAGGTTCAACTGGGTATCCCAATCGACACATGGATACAGGGTCACATGAACACCCAGATCCCGCTCCAGCATCTCGTTCAATGCATCTTCAACTTCCTTGATTCCATCCCGTGCTTCTCCCGGCCACTGCCATACGAGCTGCACATACTCATCCTTCCCGGATCCTCCCTTATCGGGATTCTTCTGTCCACCGTTGCCTCCGCAGCCTGTCAATAAGCTCATTGCCATCGCTCCGGCCAGCAAAAGGGATAAAAACCGTTTTTTCATTCTCTTTTCCTCCTTAAGGTTAATGGATTTCTATGCATTTATTTTATTCTAATTGCATGAAATATACCATTATCCAATCAAACCTCCAAATTATGATTTCAAACTTTCTGCATGGAGATAAGAGGCCATTGTCAAAAAAAGAATGTCTTTCCGGTTCAGGTTCTTTCCGGTTTACAGGTCGTCAAGATCAACATAATCAACATCTTCGTCCTGTCTTCCACCCTTGCCCTTGCGGCCGAAGATGAGAATGTTGACAATAACTATGATGGCAACCGCCAATGCGAAGATCAGCGCAGCCATGATGATTCTGTCCCTGTTCTTTTCAAGATTGTACTTGTCCAGAAGTCCGTTGTAGGCATCAATGTACTTGGAAGCGTCCTTCGAAGCTCCTGCACCCGCTGCATAAGCAGCCTCGTTGAAGCGCTGGGCGCTCATGTTGCCGGCATCATACTGATACCAGCCGGGGGTTCCGTCCTTGTCCACCCCGTATATCAGATAGAACTCATTCGCTTTCTGACTGTCCGTGTCTTCCGCCGCTGCAGAAGCTGTCGCCAGTTGATAAGCGCTTACTGTGTGCGATCCCATGGTAACTTTCGTCTCCTGATAGCCATCAGGAAGAATACCGGTGTTGTAGCTTGTGGGAAGCACCAGAATATAAATCTGTCCCACCGTGATATTTATATATGGAAAGAACTGCTTTTGTTCCTCATTATAGAAATAGAAGCCACTTGCCGCCGAACTGCTCTCTGACGGGTTCAGATAGAGAAGCCGCAGATTCTGATAGGGGAAGGAATACGCTTCCACTTCTTTTCCATTATAGGTTACGCTGCCCTTGGTGAACTCCTCCGGCAATGCCTGCTCCGGCAGCTTATCACTGACGATATAGGAAACGCCGTCAATGACAATATCTTTATCCTCCGGCTCTTCTGTGGGCGGCGTCGGTGTCTCTCCCGGATTCTCCGCCGTGCCGGCGCTTCTGGTTACGGTGATCGTGTATACAGCTATTGTTCCGTTTTCCGCCTTTACTGTGATCTTGATGGTATTTTCGCCCACCTTCAGATCGGTATTTCCCGTAACGGATTCTACTGTAGCCTTCGAATTGGACACCTGGGCGTCAACCGCAACACTGGTGACGTTCGACGCTACGGTTGCTGTGTATTTGGTGGTGGAATACTTAAAGGACGGCGATAGTGTTCCCGGAGAAATCGTCAATGATTTCAGGGAGTTGTCGGAGGATTTGGCGGGCGTAGTGTTTCCGCCTGGGGTATTATCCGGATCGGGCGTGGAAACACTATTCTTTATAGTAAAACTTGCACTGGTAGGTGAAAATGTCGTATCATTCCCCTCCGCATCTCCAGCCAATGTTGAACTCAAAGATATTGTTCCGCTCCCTGCCGCTATTGCCTTAAAGCTCAATGTCGCTTTCCCATCAATTGGATTTACCGTTCGATTTCCCGCCCCACCAAGACAATCTGCTCCTTCGCTGGAGCCAGTATACTCCAACAAAGACGCATCATAAGAAATGTTCATAAGAGCTGTTCCTTCCGGCGTGGAAACCGTTATCGTAAAAGTATCTCCAATATTCATACTTTTTGGGACACCTGAAATCCGCAGTGTTCCCTCTGCGTGTAATATCACGCTCCCCATCAGAAACACAATAAGCATCGTAAACATTCCCACTATTTTTCTAAATTTATTTTTCATTTCCTACCTCACTGTGTAATTTCTTTGCTTCCCAATATATGCCTTTTGATTAATATCAGATCCGCGTTTGTGATATTACCGTTTTGGTTTGTATCTGCTGCCCTTAGATATTCATCCTTCAAGGGTGTACTACCTAATAT
>CAKSAI010000348.1 GCA_934434905.1 uncultured Lachnospiraceae bacterium
AATTATTTCCTGGGCTTACAGGAAGCGCCGGAAGGGTTTGAGGCATATACCCATGTCAATAATTATTTCTATCATAATATGCTGGATACGCCGATATCGCATACCAATCAGAAATGTTTTAAGTTTATCCATGTTGAGGGCGGCCATACGCCATTCCGCTATGATGAAAATGTTGATTTTGTCGAAAATGCTACTTACACGGATAATTTGAAAGCCAGCATGACGATTACCAGGGAATATCTGGAACGACTGAAGAAAGAAAACGTTTATGATAATTCGGCAATCATTATCATGGCGGATCATGGCTATGCGGAGACGCCTGTCGGGAATGCCGCTTTGGAACGACAGAACCCGATCTTTTTTGCAAAAGGCGTAAATGAGAAGCATGAATTGCAGGTAAGTAATGCACCGGTCTCCTACGTGGATCTTCAGGACGCATACAACCGACTTTTAGACGGAAAAAGCAGTCAGGAAATTTTCGATGCAAAGGAAGGGGAACAGCGAGAGCGCCGATATCTGTATTACGAGTATTTAAAGGAAGACCACATCGAGGAATACTACCAGACCGGAGACGCATGGGATCTGACTACACTGAAACCCACCGGGGTCGTATATGATCAGAAGAACACCGTCAAAGAAGATACTTCTGGAGAGGCGTCTTCCGGGGCAGGACTGTCCTGGCTCTATGCACCCCTGGAATGGATTATGAACTGGTGTTACGCGCTGTGCCATAACTATGGGCTTGCGATCATCCTGTTTACACTTATCAGCAAGCTTGTGCTCCTGCCGGTCTCCGTATGGGTGCAGAAGAATTCCATCAAGATGGTGGAACTTCAACCGGACATCAATTTCCTGAAAGTAAAGTATTTCGGAGACAAAGATGCCATTGCGGAGGGGCAGACCAGGCTGTTTAAGCAGAAAAAGTACCATCCACTTGCCTCCATGATCCCATTGGTGATTCAGATACTCCTGTTGATGGGTGTCATTGCGGTGATCAAGGCAGGGATGAATGATCCCAAGGTCAGCATGGATTTCCTTGGCGTGAACCTAAGCCTTGTACCCAGTGAGAACGGTGGCTGGCTGATTCTCTCGCCGATAGTCGCGGCGCTGTCCGCCTGGCTCATGTGTGTGGCACAGAATGCCAGCAATGTGCTGCAGTCGGAGCAGTCCAAGTGGAATAAGTATGGAACATTGCTATTGTCAGTGGGACTTTCGTTGTATCTGGGTTGGTTTGTATCCGTTGGCGTGGCTCTCTACTGGGTGGCAAGCAACTTGCTGGCCATTGTGCAGTTGTATTTGTTAAACTGGGCGATCAATCCAAAAAAATATGTGGATTATGAACGACTGGAGGCCAGCAAGAAGGAACTGGCGGAGCTTGGAAGTATTGGTACAGAGAAGCGGAAACGCTTTGACGATCCCGATGCGAAGCGGGAGCGTGAGGATTACAAGCGTTTCTTCAATGTTGTCAATAAACACCTGGTGTTCTATTCCGAGAGCGGCGGATTTTACAAGTATTATAAGGGAATCATTGAATATTTGCTTCAATATACCAGCCTGACGATTCATTATGTCACCAGCGATCCGAAGGATCCGATCTTTGCGCTGAGTGAAAAAGAGCCTGCGATTCGAGCCTATTATATCGGTGAAAAGCGCCTGATTACTCTGATGATGAAGCTGGAAGCCGATATTGTGGTGATGACTATGCCGGATCTGGAGAATTATCATATCAAGCGGAGTTATGTGCGAAAGGATATAGAGTATATCTACATTCCCCACGGAATGGACAGCCTGAATCTGACCATGCGGACCCATTCCATGGACCATTACGATACGGTATTCTGCGTTGGAAAGCATCAGAAGGAAGAGATTGCCAAGACAGAGGAATTGTATCAGAGTCCGAAAAAGAATCTGGTGGAGTGGGGCTATACACTTCTGGATGAGATGTGTGCAGATTATGGACAACTGCCGAAGGAGGAACATGACAGAAGGCACATATTGATCGCCCCCTCCTGGCAGCCGGACAACATCGTGGACAGCTGTCTTACGGAGATTCTGGACGCGCTTGCTGGAAAGGGCTATTACGTGACGGTGCGGCCGCATCCTCAGCATGTACGTCATAAGAAGGAGAAGATGGAGAGCTTAAAGCAGCGTTACGCGGAGAATCCAGATATTGAGATTCAGACCGATTTTTCCTCCAACAGTACAGTATTTGAGGCGGATCTGATGATCACAGACTGGTCCGGTATTGCGTATGAGTATGCCTACACTACGAAGAAGCCGGTGCTGTTCATCAATACTCCCATGAAGGTCATGAATCCGGAATATGACCGGATCGATACCGTCCCGTTAAATATTCTGCTGCGTGATGAGATTGGATGTTCTCTGAATTTGGATCAGCTGGACCGGCTTGCAGAGACGGTGGACACGCTTCTTGGAGAAAAGGACAACTATGCAGTTAAGATCGGAGCGTTTGTGGACGAGTATGTATATAATCTTGGCAACAGCGCACGTGTCGGGGCACGGTATATTATCGCGCAGTTGCAGGAAAAGGTGCGTCAGCGGAAGACGTGTGCAGGAAAAGATGCGGAGGAGTGAAGAGATGCAACAATTCAGAGGCGTACGGAGGACTTACGATAAAAGAAGGATTGCAGGAAGGAAGAAGCCTGTAATAAAATGTATGGCGTCTATGCTTGGAATATCATATGGTGTTTTATGCTTTATGCTGTTTTGGGGCGTTACGGCGCAGGCTTATATTGACCCTTCGGTGCTCACCTACGTGATTCAGGCAGTGGCAGGCGTCGCCGTGGCGATCGGAGCCGTGGCCGGAATCTATTGGCGGAGAGCGAAAAGGAAGCTTAGCGATAAGTTTGGAATTGATGAAAATCGTAACAAAGAAGTGGAATCGGATGAGTTTTTCGTAAAGGACGATCCGAAATGGAAAGGAGAAGCATAGGTATGCAGGCAATTATTTTAGCAGCAGGAATGGGGAAGAGACTGAAGGAACTGACGGCCGGAAATACGAAGTGTATGGTGAAGGTAAACGGTACGACGATTATTGAGCGGGCACTGCGTATCCTGGATCGGAAGGGGTTGTCACGTGTGGTGATCGTGGTGGGCTATCGTGGACAGGCGCTGATGGATTATGTGGATTCTCTCCATATCAGTACACCGGTAACGTACATTGATAATCCGATATATGATAAAACGAACAATATCTATTCCCTTGCATTGGCAAAAGAATGTCTGATGGAGGAGGATACGCTCCTGCTGGAATCGGATCTTGTCTTTGAGGAGTCATTGATCGATCTTCTCCTGGAGGATCCCCGCAGGAATCTTGCATTGGTGGACAAGTATGAGAGCTGGATGGACGGAACCTGCATGGTGTTGGATGAAGAGGATTGCATTGTCGATTTTATACCGGGTAAGCATTTGAAGTATGATCGGCGGGCAAGCTATTACAAGACGGTCAACATCTATAAGTTCAGCCGGGAGTTTTCCACCAGCACTTACATTCCATTCCTGGAGGCCTACGCCAAGGCTATGGGAAACAACGAATACTATGAGTCTGTCATTAAGCTTATTGCAATGCTGGAAACGAAGGAGATCCGCGCAAAGCGGCTGAACGGTCAGGTGTGGTATGAGAT
>CAKSAI010000349.1 GCA_934434905.1 uncultured Lachnospiraceae bacterium
GTAGTAGCCGGAATTTTCAGCAGCCGGGGTGGCAGTTGATCACACTGGAACGGTTGTTTTTAAATCACTACGGTGAGAGCCTTAATAAATGTATGTATTCTATAAAAAATCATGAGGGAAGACTTAAATTCCTGGTAGAGCAGACGGAGCAGATCACCGGATTGCGGGGATTTGGTGTATATATGAGCAAACTTTTGGCGTTGGATGCTTTTTTCTTAAATGAGGATCGGCATACCCATAATATCGCGGTTCTGATGGATGGAATGGGGGATTTTCGGTATTGCCCGGTGTTTGATAATGGTGCTGCGTTATTGTCAGATACCACGATGGATTATCCCCTGAATGTTGATGTGAACCGTCTGATCGGCAATGTGAAGCCAAGTGCTTATTTTACGGATTTTACGGAACAACTGGATATTGCGGAGCAGTTATATGGGCAAAATATAAGATTTTCTTTTCGCTATGAGGATGTTCATGCTTTGCTGGAGAAGGAGGCCTATTACCCAAACGAAGTAAAGGAACGTGTGGCACAGGTCATCATGGAGCAGCGGCATAAGTACAGCTATTTATTCTGCTGAGCCTGAGGTTCCGTAGATTGAAAAAATAAATATGTTTTCTTGCATTCACAGATTAAACATATTTCCATGTTATAAAAGAAGAAGATTGGAGGCGGCTAAGATGGATAAATTGAAAATTTTAGTGGTGGACGATGAGAGCAGAATGCGGAAGCTGGTGCGGGATTTTCTTGTCCGGCAGAATTATGACGTCATCGAAGCGGGGGACGGAGAAGAAGCGCTGGATATTTTCTATGCCAACAAGGATATTGCGCTGGTGATCCTGGATGTGATGATGCCCAAGATGAATGGCTGGGACGTGTGCCGGGAGATTCGGGAGAATTCCAAGGTGCCGGTGATCATGCTGACGGCCAAGAGCGATGAGAGCGATGAGCTTCTGGGCTTTGAGCTGGGTGTGGACGAGTATATTTCCAAGCCCTTCAGCCCCAAGATTCTGGTGGCACGGGTGGAGGCGATCCTGCGGCGCACCAACAAGCTGGATCGCAGCGAGAATATCGAGATTGGCGGCATCGTGGTCAATGAGCAGGCACACCTGGTGACGGTGGACGGCCAGCGGGTGGACTTAAGCTTCAAGGAGTTCGAGCTGCTGCTGTATTTTATTGAAAATAATGGCATTGCCCTGTCGCGGGAAAAGATATTGAATCACGTATGGAACTACGACTATTACGGAGATGCCAGAACCATAGATACCCATGTGAAAAAGCTTCGGAGCAAGCTTGGCAGCAAGGGGGATTATATCAAGACTATCTGGGGCATGGGATATAAGTTTGAGGTAGAAGCATGAGACATTCCATCACAAAACGGATCTCTTTTATTATCATAAGCCTGGTGGCAGGTACTGTGCTGGTGTGTTGGATTCTGAATGCAACACTGCTGGAGCGGTACTATATCAGCAATAAACAGAAGAGCCTGTGGGAGGCTCTCTCCGCAGCGTCCCTTGCCAGTGAGGAGGGGACGCTGTTTGATGAGGACAGCAAGATCAAGCTGGAGCAGATCACTTCAGCCGGAAATATCACCATGACCATCATCAATCCGGACTGGCGGGTTATTATGATGGTTGGCGGCGGAAGCGATGAGGAATCCGCTGTATGGCAGGTCTCCCAGATCATGTTTGCAACCCAGGATGAGGGAACGGAGCTCCTGGAGGAGAAGGACGGCTATAAAGTAGGAAAATACGAGGATAGTCGCCTGCATACGGAATATCTGATCCTCTGGGGGGTGTTGGATGACGGACGGCTGATCTACTTGCGGACAGCGCTGGAAAGTATCCGTGAGAGCGTTGCCATCTCCAACCGTTTTCTGGCATATCTTGGCCTGATCAGCATTGTGGTCAGTGCCGTTATCAGCTATATCGTTACCCGAAGGATCACCAATCCCATCCTGGAGCTGGCAGATCTGTCCCAGCATATGGCGAATCTGGAATTCGATGTCAAGTTTGAAGGCAAAGGAAAGGATGAGATCAATTTCCTGGGAGAGCATATGAATGAACTTTCCCAGACGCTGGAACGGACGATCTCGGAGCTTAAGACAGCCAACAACGAGCTTCAGATCGATATTGAGAAAAAGAATCAGATCGACGATATGCGCAAGGAATTTCTTTCCAATGTGTCCCACGAGCTGAAAACGCCGATTGCGCTGATCCAGGGTTATGCGGAAGGACTGAAGGAATGTATTAACGACGATGCCGAGAGCCGGGAATTTTACTGTGATGTGATCATGGACGAGGCGGATAAAATGAACCGGATGGTGAAGCAGCTTCTGACATTGAATCAGTTGGAATTCGGGAATGACACGGTAGCTATGGAGCGGTTCGATGTGACGGAAGTGATTCTGGGCGTGGTACATGCCACAGCCATCCTGCGGGAGCAGAGCGGCATTTCCCTGGAATATAACCGTAAGGAGCCGGTATTCGTGTGGGCGGATGAGTTCAAGACGGAAGAGGTGCTCACCAACTTCATGAGCAATGCCATCCATTATGCGGCCGGAGAGAAGCGGATCACCATCAGCCTGGAGCCAATGGGAGAGGTGGTACGGATCAGTGTGTTCAACACCGGTTCTCAGATACCGGAGGAAGAACTGGAAGCTATCTGGACCAAATTTTACAAGGTAGATAAGGCCAGAACCAGGGAATATGGCGGAAGCGGTATCGGGCTGTCCATCGTGAAGGCCATCATGGAATCCTTCCACCGGGAGTGCGGTGTTATCAATCACCAGGATGGCGTAGAGTTCTGGTTTGAGCTGGACTGCAGCATGGAACTGCCGGAAAAGGAGGCATGTTCGGAAAACTGATTTATTATTCATTTTAATAAAAAAGAGTAAATAATTTAATAAGACTAATAGGGGTATTTATGCTATACTGAAATCAAACAAATACGTTATATATGCGGGCGACAAATACAGACGTCATCCGCCGGGATAGTGGAGGCAGGCGATATGGCCGCTCATAGGAGGAACGAAAATGGAACTGTTATCATTGGAGCAGGAGTTAAGATCGAATGCATATCCGGGGAGAGGAATCGTGATCGGCAAGTCTCCCAACGGGAAGTATGCGGTAACTGCGTATTTTATCATGGGAAGAAGTGAGAACAGCCGCAATCGTGTGTTTGTGGAGGATGGGGAAGGAATCCGTACACAGGCCTTTGACCCGACGAAGCTGGTGGATCCAAGTCTTATCATCTATGCGCCGGTGCGGGTGCTGGGCAACAAGACCATCGTTACCAACGGGGATCAGACCGATACGATCTACGAGCTGATGGACAAGCAGCAGACATTTGAGCAAGCGCTGCGTACCCGTGAATTTGAGCCGGATGCGCCGAATTATACGCCGCGGATCTCCGGGATCCTGCATGTGGAAAACGGACGATACAACTATGCCATGTCTATCTTAAAGAGCAATCAGGGCAATCCGGAAAGCTGCTGCCGTTACACCTTTGCCTATGAGAATCCGACAGCCGGAGAGGGACATTTCATCCACACCTATCGGTGCGACGGCAATCCGCTTCCGAGCTTTGAAGGGGAACCGAAGCGGGTGGAGGTCACGGATGATATGGAGCAGTTTACGGATATGC
>CAKSAI010000350.1 GCA_934434905.1 uncultured Lachnospiraceae bacterium
GGAATAGAATAAATATGCACATGCAGGAGGTATCGTTATGAACGTATGTAAGGACTTAAAGCCCCAAAAGGTATTTCAGTTTTTTGAAGAAATCTGCAGTATTCCCCATGGGTCGAGGAACACGAAGCAGATCAGTGATTATTGTGCGGCCTTCGCGAAGGAGCGGAAGCTTACTTATTATCAGGACGAGAACAACAATATCATCATCTTAAAGCCCGGAACACCGGGGTATGAGAGCTCTGAGCCGGTGATCATCCAGGGGCATATGGACATGGTATGTGAGAAGGAAGCGGATCGTGAGATCGACTTTGCGAAGGAGGGTTTAAGTCTCTATGTGGACGGTGATTTCCTGCGGGCAAGGGGAACAACCCTTGGGGGAGATGACGGAATCGCCATCGCCTATGCCTTTGCGATTCTGGACAGCGATGATCTGCCGCATCCGCCCCTTGAGGTGGTGATCACTGTGGATGAGGAGATCGGTATGCTGGGCGCGGAGTCCATCGACGTATCGATGTTAAAGGGAAGACGGATGTTAAATATCGACTCCGATGTGGAGGGAAGCTTTCTGATCAGCTGTGCAGGGGGGCTAAGGGCAGACTGCCGGATCCCGGTTTCCTTTTGCGAGATAGAGGGGGCACAGTATGAGCTTACGCTGCATGGACTCCTGGGTGGTCATTCCGGCGGTGAGATCAACAAGGAGCGGGCCAACGCCATCGTGGTATCCGGACGGATATTGAAGGCGCTGCAGGACGAGATCGGAATCCGTCTGACTGACTTAAGAGGTGGCCTGATGGACAACGCGATTCCGCGGGAGGTTACCATGATGCTGACGGTGCCGGAGGAACGCGAAGAAGCGCTTGCCAAAGCCGTTGAGAAATGGGATGGAATCCTGAAGAAGGAATATCAGACATCCGATCCTGACATCACACTTTCCTTGAATGCAGTCGGAAGCGGAAGCGTACAGGCACTGGATCGTAGTTCCATGGTGAAGGTGCTGCTGTTCCTGCGCAATATTCCCCATGGAATCCAGAATATGAGCATGGACATTCCGGGATTGGTGGAAACCTCATTAAATCCGGGAATCATGAAGCTGGTGAAAGCAGAAGCGGCTGATACAGGAACTGCTTCGTCCGGTGCTGAGGCTGAAGTAGTACAGGAGGCGCCTTACTTCCAGGTCAGCTTCTCCGTGCGCAGCAGCGTTACCAGCCGGAAATATGACGTGACAGACCGATTGATCTTCCTGACGGAATTTTTAGGCGGCGAGGTTGGAATCAGCGGAGACTATCCTGCTTGGGAATATAAGGCAGATTCCGTCGTGCGTGAGTTGATGGCCGACTGCTACCGGGATCTCTATGGGAAGGAACCAAAGATCCAGGCCATTCATGCAGGGCTGGAATGCGGAATTCTCTCCGGGAAGCTGCCAGGACTTGACTGCATCTCCTTTGGGCCGGATAACTTTGACATCCATACGCCCCAGGAGCGCTTGAGCATATCCTCCACAGAGCGGGTCTGGAACCTGATTGTGGAATTCTTAAAGAGAGCGAAATAAATCCGAATTGACAACAGGTAGGGCAAGGTAATGTGAAAGCGCAAGGAATCCTGAAAAGAAGTTGAGAAAGGCGAGCAGATTTGAAGATAAGAAGTTACGGGCTGGCTCTTATTGCGCTTACCGTTCTGGTATCCTTTGCCGTTACGTTGATTTCTTATTGCAAAGGAATTGCCGGACTGAACCGTCTGCTGACGGAGGATACCATCGATACCCTGCGGGCGCAGGAGGTTTCACTGAAGTCGTTGGAGGAATTCCATGCATGGGAGTCGGACGGCGGCAGTTCCTGTTACGATTATCTGCTTGCCGCACTGGCAACCGGTGAGGAGGACAGGGACACGCTGAACTGGTACATCCGACGCCTCTCGGATTATAAAAAGACGGAATTTGAGACGCAGAGCGACTATCTTAAGTCTGTATGGGAGGATCTGAGGTACTTTCCCGTGCCCTCATCTACCGCGAATGAGGAGGCAAAAGTTGCGTTCTCGGATTCCTGGATGTTTGCCCGGACCTACGGAGGCGCGCGGGGGCATGAAGGCTGCGATATTATGGCAAACCTTAATGAGCGGGGACGGTATCCTGTCATCAGCATGACGGATGGCGTGGTGGAGAAGATCGGATGGCTCACCAAGGGCGGGTATCGCATTGGAATACGGGCGCCCCATGGCGGGTACTTTTATTACGCCCACCTGTATGACTATGCCAGGGAGTTTGTTCCCGGCGATACCGTGAAGGCCGGAGAGTGGCTTGGCTTCATGGGAGACAGCGGCTACAGCGAGGTTGAGGGAACGGTCGGCAATTTTGACGTGCATCTGCATGTGGGAATCTATGTGGATCAGCCGAGCGGTGAAGAGATGAGTGTCAATCCCTTCTGGCCTCTGAGATATCTGGAAGACCGGAAGCTGGCATATCCGTATTATTAAGTAGTAATGGTTCAGTCAGGATGAAAATGACGGGCTGTTGAACCATAAGGAGTGAATCGCAGAAAATGATACGACTAGACAAATACCTGTCCGACATGGGGATCGGCACCAGAAGCGAAGTAAAACAATATCTGAAAAAGGGCCTGGTTACAGTAAACGGCGCTGTAGAGAAGCGCCCGGAACGGAAGATCGAGACAGGTCTTGAGCAGGTGTGCTTTAAGGACCGTCCGGTGTCTTATGTTGATTACGAATATTATATGTTCCATAAGCCTGCCGGCTGTGTCAGTGCCACCAATGACAATCTTCATAAAACTGTGATGGACTACATCAACGAAGCAGTCCGAAAGGATCTGTTCCCGGTGGGACGGCTGGACATTGATACGGAGGGATTGCTGCTCATTACGAATGACGGTGCACTGAGCCATCGACTGTTGTCTCCGGCACACCACGTAGAGAAGACATATTATGCCAGGGTCGAAGGGGACGTTACCGAAGCGGACGCGGCTCTGTTTGCCGGGGGTGTTGATATTGGAGATGATACACCGACAGCCCCGGCAAAGCTTGTGATCCTTGGGGAGTCTTTCAAGGATCCTGTTTCTGAGAGTCAGATCTCTGAAATCCGGCTTACCATCACGGAAGGCCGCTACCACCAGGTAAAGCGGATGTTTGAAGCAGTCGGAAAACATGTGATATACTTAAAACGCCTTTCGATGGGAGGCGTTTGTCTTGATGAGGCGTTAAAGCCGGGAGAATATCGGCCGCTTTACGCAGAGGAATTAAAACAGCTTAAGGAAAGTCCCTGAAATCGGAACTATGAAGCACTTAAAAAATGGAAAGGTTCTATTGAAATGGCACATAAAATGTTACATAATATAAAAGCAGTAATTTTTGATCTGGACGGTTCCCTGGTGGATTCCATGTGGATGTGGCGCGACATCGACATCGAATTCCTGGAAGAACGCGGTATGACGCTGCCCGATGATTTCCAGTATAAGATCGAAGGCATGAGCTTCACCGAGACAGCTGAGTACAGCAAGCAGCGTTTTGGTCTTACGGAAAGCGTGGAGGAATTAAAGGCGATCTGGAATCGCATGGCGCTTGACAAGTACAGCCATGAGGTGGATTTCAAGCCCGGAGCGCTGTCCTTTTTACAGT
>CAKSAI010000351.1 GCA_934434905.1 uncultured Lachnospiraceae bacterium
GCAACTGCATTGGCTAAATAATTATAAGAATTCAGAATGCCAGTCATATTTCTTCCCCAAGTGCTGTTGCCCTTAAAAAATGCATTCGCGTTTACGATCTCAATATGACTGGGTTCTCCGTAGTCATTGCTTCCTTCTTGATCCAGCCAGTCCACACCCTTCTCTCCATGCCGCATCCGGCTAACAGCCTCATCCTGATAAAAGAAATCAAGAAGCTTAACGGCGGCTTCAACATTCTTGCAATCTTTCGTAATCATAGCCGAGCTAAATTTGATACTTGGCTCACGAACTACCTGATAGCCACCCTTTCCAGTCGCATCTCCAAGGGCAGGTAAGGCTACATACTGATCCAGAATGGTAGAAGCAGAATCCGTCATAATTGCCGGATGTCCTGCCCAGATTCCCACACGGGCTATATTGTCTGCAGGTGTAATCAAAGAAAGGAACTCATTGGTGGCAGTGATGGTAAAGGACAGATCGCTGAACAATCCTTCTTTGCATAACTTATTCGCATAAATCAATGCCTGACGGTACTCGTCGGTGGCAGCAGCCTCCACTACTTTATCCCCCTCCACATAATACGGATTTATATTATCAAAATATTCGTAGGCATTAATAATATAAGCAGTAATATCGTACATACCTCTTGCCGCTGACACCATCGGGATCTCATCCGCTTCTCCATTTCCATTGGGATCCTGCGTGGCAAACGCCTTAAGAACCGTATAAAGTTCATCTATATTTGTAGGAATCGACAGATTTAACTTATCTAACCAGTTCTTATTGATATAGGTCATACAGCCAATGTCATCTTGTACCCTTTCAATAACAAAAGGCATACTGTAAAAATCACCATCTACACTATTTGTTCCTTTTTTCATAATATAATCTTGCATGTCCTCGTCAAGCGTATCCATCTGCTTCCAAAAATTGACGGCATACTTCTCTAAGGGCTCAGTCAAATCGATGAAATACCCATCTTCTCCGAAATCATTGGTCATGGACTGACTCATTTCCCAGAATCCCAGCAAAACATCCGGAAGCTCCTGATTTCCTGATACCATCAGCGAAATCTGCTGTGTGTTTTCTGACGTACTGGATGAAAAAAAGACAAATTCCAGGTCTATATTCAGACTGTCCTCAATATATTTTGTAAAAGCGTTATCCTCATAGCTGGTGACATTGCTATTTTGGGGAATACCTATACTTAATGTCACCCGTTCACCATTATCATTATCATTATCATTATTGCTTTTCCCTTCATTGCCACCACAACCCGAAAGAAGTGAACACCCCACTATCATCGCAAGCAATACAGAAATTATTCTTTTCTTCATAATCCTATTCTCCTTTTTAATTGATAATATACGTTTCATATTCGTCCACTCTGGTTCCCGTATAAGTAGGACTTTCCGGATTATAAACCCATTTGGTAGCCGGCATGATCCTGGCTGTTCCTACTTCGTATGGGAAAGAAAGAACCACCGTGCCTTTTCCCCAGGCAATTGCCTCTTCTGCAACACTGATCAGATGTGCATTTGCTTCCTTACGCTCCCATTCGTTGCCTGCATGTAAACTTCCGCAACGATAATTCGGATAGAGAATCGTCTTTAACGTGCAGTAATCTGTAAAATAATCATACACATTGATTCCATGATGAAAAACTGCATATAGATCAAGATTGAAATACTCTGAATCGTAAGTATGCATCACTGCTTTTACTGACCCAAATTCCGCATCACCACACAATAAAAACTTCTGCCCCTCAATGGTGTACATCAACCACGTGCTGCTATCATTAAAATCTCCACTGTAATTATCTATTGTCAGTTGTTCCTGTGCAAATACAACATCCACTGTAATATCATCAAAATAATATCGCTGTCCAGTCTGTGGACGATACAGTTCGGGTGCATTTCCTTCTGTATTATTGAGAAACTGGTAATTTATCATAAAATTCTGCACATCGGTAGTTCCAAAGGCAACGGAAATTGCACTACTTGGCTGACTGAAATAAAATGCTTCTACACAGATCCTATCGATATAGGAAGTATCTGAAACCATGCTTTTTATCCACCCAACATGATCATCATGAGCGTGAGAAATAAACCATGCATCAACCACCGGCTTTTCCCCTTCCGGAACAAGAGATTCCATATAATCCAGCAAATAAGGAAGATCCTCGGCGCGCCCGCCATCGTTCATAATGAAATGCCCGTTCTTGAGCTGGATCAGGAAGCTGTTCCCGTTGTCATATAACTCCTGCATATGAAGCGTCGTTTTTGCGCCGTCCACATTATCGGCAACATAACTGTCGTTGTAGAGCAGATTCGGGGACAACGCGAGTCCGTCACATACCGATATGTACGTCTTAAAACAGCTTACCAGTTGCGTCACGGTAACCACCAGGGTATCCTTCGTGAAGGTGGACGTATAAACTGCTCCGTCCAGTCCCTCCGTACCGTTATCAACATACTTTTTAAAGCCATTTTCCTCAAGCGTCTGTAAGTATGCCTGATAGTCCTCAAGATCAGTCCCATCGATATCGATCACATAGTCTTTTCCGCCGTAATCCACAGCACTTCCTATCTTGGTATCCGCAACGATCATGGCGGGAACTGTCTGGAACGATTTGATATCCGTCCAGTCCGCGAATGTTCTCACCCCCGGATCATCGTTGTCTGCCTTGTCAGAATCTTCCCCCTGCGTACCATTACAGCCACCAAGAGAAAAAAGCAGCAAAACTGTGAGCAATAAAGCTAGTCCATGTTTTTTCATTGATTCTCCTCCTTCGCTTGTTTGGTTGGTAGACCCCAAATAATGTCCTTCATTGTAATTCTCCTTTCATAATGGTATTTTTACGTTTATTCACATTATTTACGCTTCAATCTTGCGCCTTCAAAACCAAAAACGGTTCCTCCGCCTACAGCCGGCAGGGTAAATTGGTTTGTACCATTGAATTCCACACTATGGTAAAGTCTTCGAAGTTCCTTGAAAAGTTCCTGTGCTTCTTCATCCTCTTCAAGAAAATCACCAGCAAAATGTCTGATATTCTCCAGATCCTCTGTACCGCACATATTATGGTCTCTGTAATATTCAAAACGTTTTTTATCAAGAATCGCACGTATATAGAGAAGTCGCCACCTCCAGGCTTTCTTTCCTCTCACATCAAGGCGCTCATGTATCTTTTCTGCCAGTTCTGCGCCGCGAATTGCGCATGTGATATCCGGCTCCATGTTATTTCCAACTCTCACATGATTCTCTTCCATACATGAAATCATTTCCAAAGCATCATCAATAACCTTCCAAGAGCACTCATAATTAATGTATTCTGCCAAAATATCTCTATAATCTCTGTTCGGTTCCCAATAATAACCGCTATACTGAATTTTCGAAATGTCCTCATACATCCCCTCAGAGTATGGCATTCCGCCATCCAAAATATGTTTTGCACTATTCCAAATACTCTGAAAACGCGCTGGCAATGGATTCGCTCCGTAACCTCCCCACGGATAAAGCTTCCACATACTGATCTCCGGGAAATTAATGATTGGTTTTATTATTTCATGTTCCAATGGATAATGAGGGAAATCCGCATGCGCATCTACCATGATATAATC
>CAKSAI010000352.1 GCA_934434905.1 uncultured Lachnospiraceae bacterium
GTACCAATCCGTACATATTTACTTGTATCTGCCGGCACAATGATCGTACCGTTCACTGCAACATTGTCCCATGACGTAATCGGCGCTGCCAGTCCCCAACCGTTATAAATATTGGTTGAATAGCCGAAATCTGCAAAGGTCAGCTCCCGATATTGCTTTACGGCGCCCGCCTTCTCTTCCTCAGAAGCAGTTACGCTCTGGGTGGTGTCATAGGTATAATCCTTGGCAGCCGCCTCTTCCGAATCAAACCATCCTGCGAACACATAACCGTCCAGCTCCGGTGCGGTAAAGCTCTCTCCGCTCCGATACCCGCTGATATCTTCAAAATACTGCGTTGTCGCAGCCAGATCCTCTTCATCGATCACAAGCAAGAATGCTTCACCGGCTCCTACATTGCGTGTGCAGCTGCTTCCAAGAGAGGATACCTCCTCCACATCACCGGAAGCATTAAATCCGATCACACGATAGCTGCTTGCCGCTGTAAAGTTGACCGTGATATCCTGTGCACTGCTTGTATCGTTATTCACAACATAGAGTGCCGCCTTTCCCTGATGATCGAAGACACCTGCAAACGCTCCTGCTGTGGCATTGGTTGTGGTAATGCCTGCCACCCGTGAGACACCGTCAGCAGACTTGATCGCCGCGTAGTTTGGTGTATTATCTGAATTCCGGTACGCTGCGGAAGCCTTGATCTCTCTCGTCCCCGTTGAAGTAAAGTTCTCATAGTAGGTTACATTTGCCGCATTCTTCTGGGCGTTTCCGCCAGTTGCAATGATTCCCTTGTTCTCGGACCGCATCAGGATATCATCCACCGCAGCGATCAGTTGATTCATATGCGCAACATAGTCATACCACGCAGTCTTGTTGCCGTTATAATCGTACAGACCCATGGTAAGTCCGTCATCTTTATATCCAATGGGTTCCGCCAGCGTAAAATATTGGATTCCCTTAGCGCCAAAGGCGAGAGAGGTATTTACCGACCAGTACATATCCTCCTTCGAATTACTGCTTGTGCTTCCGCCGGACTCCGTCCATTCGCCTACCGGGGCATATGCCCAGAATGGAATGTCAGAAGCCTTCGCCTGCTCCCGGATGATATCCAGATTCAGGAAGTAGCGCGGGCAATCTGCAGCACTTTCTCCGGTTCCGCCAAGATAACGGTCAAAGGATAAGATCTTCGCTTTTCCACCCTCGGTGATCTCTTTCACTACCTGTTCATACCACGCAATATTTTCCGCCGTCAGATTATAGCGCCAGCTCTCTCCGGTACCCTCGCCTGACCCAAAACTCTTCTTGAACCATACACCGGCCGGAAGGTTGATATACCCGCTTGTATTGGCATAGCTGTTAAGCTGTCCGGTAATCTGCCTGTAATGATCGAAGTTCCGTACATCGTTGCTATTGCTGGGTGAGAAGTATTTTCCCTCTGCATTTACCAGGGTCGGTTCATCCATGACAAAATTGCCGAGATAGGAATCGAAATAGCTGTAATTTCCGATCTTCTTTGCCATCGTCACCGTATCCACTGTGGAAACAGAATCCACCAATGAATTGTCATCCGCATTCAGAGCCACATGATTGAGGTTGGAATCCTTTACAAGATATCCAAGGCCTGCTCCCTGTGCCAGCTCTAATACTTTCTCTTCTGCCAGGCGGCTATCCTGGTAATCGTATGGATAAGACATCAGGATATTGATCCTGGAAGCCTTGATCTCATCAAACAACTCCTGCGTGGCAAGCTCCGTACGCGGCCGCTCATACCCTGCCACCGGCATAACAGCACTGCCGTCTGTCTCCAGATATTCATAGCGGACTGCCGCCGGATAATAGCGGTCAAGCACCGCTTCTCTGGTTTGTTTTCCAAGCACGATATCCTGTAACAGCTTCAGATCTGTATTGTCCAGCTTGCCGTCGTTTGTCAGATCTGCCGCCTTCTTCTGCGCTGTTGTAGCTTCGATTCCTCCTGCAAGGATCTCTCTTAATGCAGTTACATCTGCTTCTGTTAAGGTGACATCTGCGCTTCCATCCGTTATCGTGGAGCTGTCCAGATTCACATCACCGAGAAGATAGAGCGACACATTGCGTGTTGTCTTAATGCCGTTCTGATCGGTGGCAACAACATAATCGCCCGCCTGATTTAAGACCGGTTCCGTCGCATTCACAGCGACCGCCGCACCATCTCTGGTCACGGTACAGTTGCCGGTCAGAAGATATGGCTGCTTCTCGATGTTGCAGGTGACATCACGAACCGCCACCTCTTTCTCTGTGGAGGCGATGGTGATGGTCTTGCCGGATACCGTATGTACCAGAAGATCAAAGGGGTGATTGCTGCTACCACTGCTCTGGTTCGTGAATGTTATCCACCCGGTATTCTTCCCATCTACTGTCAAGCCCACCTTCAGGTTCGTTTCATTTACATGCTCCATGGTAATCCGAATCGGCACTTCCCGCTGATTACCCGAAGCATCCACGATGTCCCCATCCGTCGGGATAATTATCCAGCCATTTGTATTTCCTGCACTGTTAGCTACTGTACTCCCGAATCCTCCTCCGCCAGCCGTCAGGATAAGTGCATTGGACGCAGAACGGATCTCAAATCCTTCCCAGCTTCCAATACGGATATAGTGCTCATTTTCCGCACCCGTTCCCGGCATGGTTACTTTTCCGCTGATCGCCACTTTATCCCAGGAGGTAAGTCCTGTGGCAGACTCCAATGTCCTGCCAGTCACTGCCTGATCTTCGATTCCAAAGTCACGGAAGGTATATTCGGTATACTCCGGTTCCGGCTCTTCGTTGGATATTACTCCGATGGTCTTGCTGGATGCCGCATGCAACAGAATGTGGAATTTTTTCGCTTCTGGCACATCGTTATGAATGCATGTCTGATTTGTGAAGATTATCCACCCGGTGTTCTTCTCATCCACCGTCAAACTCACCTTTAGATTCGTTCCGTTTACATATTCCATGGTGATCCGGATCGGCACTTCCCGCTGATTACCTGAAGCATCCACAATGTCTCCGTCAGCCGGAATATAGACCCAGCCGTTGGTATTTCCGTCGCTGTTGGCTACTGTACTCCCGAAGCCTCCTCCGCCACCAGTCAGTATAAGCGCATTTCCTGCGGAGCGGACCTCGAATCCTCCCCAACTTCCGAAACGGATATAGTGATCGTCCGCATTCGTTCCCGGCATAGTCACCTTACCGCTGATTGCCACCTTGTCCCAGGAGGTAAGTTCTGTGGCGAATTCCGGTGATGCGCCGGTCACTGTCTGGTCTGCAATTCCAAAGTCGCGGAAGGTATATTCGGTAAACTCTGAATCAGCTGCTTTACTCTCAGAAGCAACCGAGCCAATGCCTGTAAAGCACCCCACAAGCATTGTTAATATACACAACCATGCTATCACTGTTTTTTTACATTTTTTCCTGCACATAACATTCTCCCTTCTGTAAAATTCGCTATACTTGCATTTTTTGCTACGTCTACTGCATTCTAGTAACAGTTCAGCCCACGCCCATTCGCAAAGGAACCTTCGGTTCTTTCCCGCTGCTCCGCGGCTAACTTTGCTCATAATCCGGGCGTTCCGCTCATATCCATCCGAACGTGCTCATTCATGCAC
>CAKSAI010000353.1 GCA_934434905.1 uncultured Lachnospiraceae bacterium
GGCATCTATCGTATGGAAGCCTAAAATAAATTCAATATAAATTGAAATAGGCCCAAGTGCCGACCACCCACAGAAATCAGGACGGACAATGCTATCGACACTTTCTGTGCAGGTGGCTGGCCTGCATTCTTCCGGTGAATAGCACTCCCAGATGGTATGGGGCGTGTACTGCGTGTATGTTTTATACATATGCTCAAGCAGTTTGATGGATGTCGTGCGAGCCTCCTTATATCGGCCATACCTTATCAAGCCCTTCAAGGCAGCATATGCCGTAGGCAACCACACCGACCCTCTCCAGTATCTCCCGGTTACCTCGTAATCGCTGTCACTTCTTGATAAAGATACAAAGGGCACAATCCCGCCAAACGTATGCGGATTTGACAGGTGCTTTACAAGGCAGTCGGCCTGCTCCTCTGACGCAACCCCGGCAGTCAATGCCCAGTACGAGGCCATTGACATAACCTTATAGAACTCATGAGTATTGCAGTCAATATCATAGTAGAACTTGTCCTCTTCATCCCAATAGAGCTGGTTGACAATTTCCTTCTTTTCGAGATACTTTCGATTCCACTCCGCCTCGCTTGCAGTATCCTTTACAAGTGCATACAGCTTCGCAATTGTATTTGCCGCAAGAGCCTGCTGGCATATGGCGTCTACCCACAACATATCCGGATTGATTGGCCGATAAGCAATGGCATGCTCACCGATTCTTCCTCGCGGAGTGTTATCCATCCCGGAACGTCCGCCTTCCCATTTGTACCCGTCCTTTTCGGAAATAAGACAGGTAGGCTCCAGCACGCCTTCCGGCGTTGTCGTTTCATGGAGATTTTCCATCCATTCATAATGCTTCTGCAGAATTTTGCGCTTATACAGCAGTTCCTTTATATAGTCAATGTCGCCGCTCATAAGTGCATTTTCATATTCCGCCCACGCAAAGAGCGGAGGATTGTCCGCAATGTGTACCTTCATTTCATACGGCTGTCCCGGAATGCGCCCTGTCCATTCAGGTTCGCTTTCCAACGGTATAACCTTAGGCAGGTGTTTTCCATTGTATAGAACCTCGTAGAAATTGTTAAGGCTCTCCACCCCCGGGAAAACATCTCTTGCATATTTGCAGAAAAATGACATAAAACAGGTGTCCCATATCCATATCTGCGTTTCACAAAATGCCTCATCCATATACGGATTCTGTGGCATACCCGGAATATCCTTAATATGGGAAAATGCAAGCTCCCAGGCTTTTTGGTAAAACTCGCCGTATTCAGGGTGCTCCTCGCAGACAGGTATCGGTATAAATTCCTTCCAGTTTGACGCACCAAAATTCTTACTCATTCTTTATTCCTTCCTGTGCTTCCTTTTTCTTCTTTGATTTCTTCTTTACCAGAACTACAGTCACCACTGCCGCCAGTACGATCACTGCTGCACCGCCTATGATAAAGGGAAGCAATGCCTGAATATTGATGCCCTCTTCCTCCGGCTTAGCCGTCGAGCTGTTGACATCGATATCGATCACACGATGATACTGCATCTTCCACCCATTGTCCTTTACCACTGCCAGATCAACCAACTCTCCTCTTACCGTCTTATCGCCGCTGCGGAAAGCAACTTTGATCATACCGGTTTCACCGGGCTTCAACTCCAGGGCATCCGTTGAAGGAGCCAGTTCGGAGCTCTTCTCGGTCTTATTCGTATAAACCACTGAGTAGGAAGCTGTTTCCTTCCCATTATTGGTAATGGTAAAGGTCACACTGTCTTCGTCCGAAAGATCCTGTCTCGCCATCATGATATGCGGTTCCTTTACATCCATCTCGATCACGGTATCCTTCACCGGAACGCTCGCGGCATATTCCTTGGTCTGCCCCGTTGCGGCGATGATTGCAAGTGCTTCCTCAGGTAAATCCGCAGCCTTCGGGAAATGCTGATTGTTGATCAGTTGGATGTTACGCTCCGCGTCAGCGGTCGTTGTGATCATCCGCACCGTCGTGAAGTTGTCCGCAACCGTGTTATTATACGTATACTGGTCGGACATATGATCCTGATTGAATACCGGGCCATGGCCGGTATCATATCCTTCAATCACATTCTTGTACACGTAATAATTCGATGCGTTCATATCCAGATAGATACCGTTATAGGTCTTCGTATACCCGGTACTCTTAATATAGTTGTCATGCACCCGGTTCATCACGACACTCTCGCTGGTAAGCGCATTGGCACCGCAGAAATACAGACCTGCACCGTCATTCATCGCAAACAGATTATCTTCACAGCGATTGTATGCCACTTCGGCATTGTGAACCGTGATTGCTGTACTCGGCAGACGGATCCATCCAATCATCAGACCACTGTACGGTGTGTGGATCATCGTATTATGTGTAAAAGCAATATTGTTCGTACGTGTGATATGAAATCCCGGAGATCCGGTATAATCCGTACCAATATTGTAAACATAGTTATTGTCAATAATCAGATTGCTCTGACCTTCCGCGAAGCTCCACAGTGTATTCTGCTTTCCGAAGATAGCTGCGCACATCGCGCTGTCGGTAAAGGAATTCCCCTTCAGCACCGTATTATGATTTCCGCCGTCCAGATAGATTCCATTCGTTCCAAGCTCGTCAAAGGTACAATTGCGCACGCTTAAATGTGCGGAATAATCACTGTGAATAGCTGCTGCATGAATATTCTCATAATTTTCTTCCAGATCTTTATATCCGGCAATCTTTCCGCCCAGATCACCCTGAAATCCATGATCTGTTGCGAAGTTCGAAGTCGTTCCGGTAAATGTCAGTCCTTCAAAGGTGATACCTGTGGTATTCTTCAGATCGAACAGCTTCTCCACCAGCGGATAAGAAACCGTTGCGTCTGACATATCGGTATCCGTATACGGATAGAAATAGATCACACCGTTTGCAGCATCATAGTAAAATTCTCCCGGCTCGTCCAGAAGGCTCAGATGGTTTTCAAACCAATATGTCCAGTCGGTAAAATCTCTTTTATTACCGTCACCAGCCAGATAGGCATTCCATTCTTCTTCCTTCACAGAGAGCTCGGTAAGTCCTGTATCCTCGTCTATGCCATTGATAGAGGCAACCCGGAACCGCTTGTCGTTCCACTCGACATTCATGCATATCTCCAGTGTGGACAATGTATCACCGGAAATATTTGCAAAGATCTCGCTGTCTACATACATCCCATTTGCATATCCGATCAACTGCTCTGAGACCTCTGCATATATGGGATCCTTAAAATTCTTCCGGAACGTATACTCCTTGCTCCGTGCAAGTTGAAGTCTCTCACCGTTCAGATAGAGATCGCGAAACTTCGGCCAGTTTCCTTCTATTTTGGCTGTTTCCGGGAGCTGATAGCTATAGTAATCCTTGCCGTCCACTTTCTTAAACTCAGAGGCCTTCAGATCTGTATTACCGGTAATGACCGGAGAAGTACCCTCGGCATTTTTGATTACAATTGCAACCTCATATTCGCCATAAGAAGCAGCATCAATCGTTACCGGTTCTGTCAATTTATAGACATCCTCGGCAAGCTCGATCGTCACCAGGGCATCCGTGGTCTTGGAAAGCTCGATTGCCTTGTTTACACACGCCTGAATCCCT
>CAKSAI010000354.1 GCA_934434905.1 uncultured Lachnospiraceae bacterium
GCTCATAGTTGAAGGAAGTGGCACGAATACTGAAGAAGGCTGCATAATAGGCTAACGGATAAAACACCTTGCAGTAGGCGATCCGCCAGGCCATCATCACGTAAGCCGCCGCATGCGCCTTTGGGAACATGTACTGGATCTTCGTGCAGGACCAGATATACCAGTCCGGCACGCCATGGGCCTTCATATCCGCTTCCCATTCCGGCCACATATCACACTTCTTCTTTGCCACGGTTCCCTTACGCACCGCCTCCATGATCTTGAAGGATTCCTCCGAATCCAGTCCCATACCGATGAGGTAGGTCATGATATCGTCACGGGTACAGATGGCGTTGGAAATGGTAGCCTTTCCTTCCTGGATCAGTGTCTGTGCATTCCCCAGCCACACATCCGTCCCGTGGGACAGACCGGAGATCCGAATCAGATCCGAGAAAGACTGCGGCTTTGTGTCCTGCAACATCTGGATAACAAAGTCCGTGCCAAACTCAGGAATTCCAAGAGATCCCAGAGGGCATCCGCCGATATCTGCCGGTTCAATGCCAAGGGCCTTGGTGCTCTGGAACAGGGACATTACATCCGGATCATCCAGCGGAATCTGCTTCGCATCAATCCCGGTCAGATCCTCCAGCATACGGATCATGGTGGGGTCATCGTGTCCGAGAATATCCAGCTTCAGCAGGTTGTGGTCGATGGAATGGTAATCAAAGTGCGTGGTGACGATATCGGTAGTCATGTCATTCGCCGGATGCTGTACCGGAGTAAAGGAATAGATCTCCTCTCCCAGCGGAAGCACGATGATACCGCCGGGGTGCTGTCCGGTGGTCCGTCGCACACCCACACAGCCCTCTACGATCCTTTCAATCTCACAGTTACGCTTGCGCTGGCCGCGCTCCTCAAAATAATGCTTCACATATCCGTATGCTGTCTTATCCGCCAGCGTTCCGATGGTTCCCGCACGGAAGGTCTGCCCCTCTCCGAAGATTACCTCTGTATATTTATGTGCCTTACTCTGATATTCCCCGGAAAAATTCAGGTCGATATCCGGCTCTTTATTCCCTTTGAATCCCAGGAAGGTCTCGAAGGGGATATCAAAGCCCTCCTTTTTCAAGGGTTCGCCGCATTCCGGGCACAGCCTGTCCGGCATGTCACACCCGGCCCGGCCGGCGTACGCCTTCACCTCCGGGGAATCGAAATCGCTGAAATGGCACTTGGGGCAATAATAGTGGGGAGCCAGGGGATTCACCTCCGTGATACCTGCCATGGTAGCCACAAAGGAAGAGCCTACCGAGCCACGGGAACCCACCAGATAGCCGTCCTCGTTGGACTTCCACACCAGCTTCTGCGCAATGATATACATCACGGCAAACCCATTGGAAATGATAGAGTTCAACTCACGCTCCAGTCGTTCCACCACGATCTCTGGAAGCTTGTCCCCGTAGATCTCATGGGCACGGTTGTAACAGATATCCCGCAGGGTCTGATCCGAATTCTCAATGACCGGAGGGCATTTGTCCGGGCGCACCGGCTCGATGCGTTCGCACATGTCCGCAATCTTATTCGTGTTGGTGATAACGATCTCTTCCGCCTTCTCGCTGCCAAGATAATCGAACTCCGCCAGCATCTCTTCCGTGGTACGCAGATACAGGGGAGCCTGGTCATCTGCGTCCGTAAAGCCCTTGCCTGTCATGATGATACGGCGGTACACCTCGTCCTCCGGGTCCAGAAAATGCACATCGCAGGTACCCACCACCGGCTTGCGGAACTGTTCTCCCAGCGCCACGATCTTCCGGTTGATATCCTTAAGCTCCTCCTGGGATGCCACCACAGGATTCTCGCCCCGGAGCATGAACGCATTGTTTCCCAGGGGCTGGATCTCCAGATAATCGTAAAATCGTACCAGCCGTGCGATCTCCTCCTCGGAGCTGCCGCGCAGGATTGCCTGATACAGCTCTCCAGCCTCACAGGCAGAGCCTAAGATCAATCCCTCCCGGTACTTCATCAGGTCGCTTTTCGGGATCCTGGGCTGCCTATGGTAGTAATCCAGATGGGAATGGGAAACCAGCCGATACAGGTTGATCCGCCCCACATCGTTGGCCGCCAGGATGATGGCGTGGTGGGTCGGAAGCTTCTTGATATTGTCTGTAGAGCTGCTTCCCAGTCGGTTTACCTCATCCAGTGCCTCGATGCCGCGATCCCTAAGCATCTCGATAAACTTCACAAAAATCTCAGCCGTACAGGCAGCATCATCCACCGCCCTGTGGTGATTCTCCAGAGATATATTAAGCGCCTTGGCTACCGTATCCAGCTTAAAACGGTTCAGTGCCGGCAGCAGCACCCGCGCCATAGCCACCGTATCTACGACGGTATAATCACAGGGAAGCTGAAGCCGCTCACAGTTCTTGCTGATAAAGCTCATATCGAAACCTGCGTTGTGAGCCACCATGACAGCACCCTCGCAGAAGGACATAAACTCCGGCAGCACCGTCTCGATTCCCGGAGCATCAATTACCATCTCATCCTTGATATGTGTGAGATTCTCGATCTCAAAGGGAATCGGCACTCTTGGATTGACGAATGTGGAAAAACGATCTACGATCTTTTCGTCTGTCACCTTCACCGCACCGATCTCGATGATCTGATTGTTGATCGGCGAAAACCCGGTAGTCTCAAGGTCAAATACCACATAGGTGTCACTTAGCTTCTGGTTACGGGAATTCTCCACAATATTCTTCAGGTCATCTACCAGATACGCTTCAATCCCATAGATAACCTTGAAATCAGAGCCTTTCGGGAGGGCGTGGTTGGCATCCGGAAACGCCTGAACATCCCCGTGATCCGTGACCGCAAGAGCTTTATGACCCCAGGAAATGGCCCGTCCGATGATATCCTTGACCTCGGATACCCCATCCATATCACTCATCTTCGTATGACAGTGTAGCTCCACGCGCTTCACGGGACTGTTGTCCATTCTTCCGGTGGTAAAGTCCGCGATCTTCTTGATCCCATTGACGGATCCGATCGTAAGCTCTCCGTCAAAACGGTCAATGGTCGTAACACCCTTTACCTTTAGGAAAGCCCCCTTCTTCACACCTTGCGTAATCTCGGCCACATGCTCGTTTCGCGCAAACATCTTCACCATAATGGTGTCCGTGAAGTCTGTGATGGCAAACATGATAATCGTCTTCTCATTGCGGATCTCCCGCGTCTCGACGCTTAAGACCTTGCCGCGGATGACCACCTCACCCATCTCACCTGCGATATGTTCGATCGCCATGGACGCCTCTTCGATATCACGGCCAAAGATCACGTCCGGATTGTCGGACTTTCGGATCGGTCCGCTGTCCCTGCCGCTGTAGTTCCCCTTCTGGAAGGAGTCCTTACCGAACCGGGGCTTTCCATTCCCAGCATCTGTCTTTGTCTCGTTACTCTTAGCTGCTTCATCTTTTTCTTTAATCTCAAGATAGGCCTCTTCTGGAGTTTCTTCTGAAGCTTCTTGAGACACTTCCGCATCCGAATGTGCGAAGCTGGAATGTGCCAGAATATTCTGTATCTCATTGGCAATGTGAAGATCGCTGTTCTTCTTATACTTACTCTCCTTCGGCT
>CAKSAI010000355.1 GCA_934434905.1 uncultured Lachnospiraceae bacterium
GGTGAATACCCAGCGATATACTGACGTCAGAGCAGAGCAGAGCAGAGCAGAGCAGAGCAGAGCAGAGCAGAGCAGAGCAGAGCACCTATAATGCCCTGCTGTTTTCTGTTGCCCGCAAATATTGCTTTATGAAGTCAGATGACGCTTTCAGGTATGGGTTCGCCATGCCTTGAAAGCTTTTTTTATTATTCAGCGGCAGAGATATAAAAATGGAGGGGATCATGTTATGAATCTTACAAGGCGCGCCAGAACTTGCAGGGCTCTGGCAATTTGGATGACGATGCTTTTGCTGACGGCATTGCTGTCTCTTTCGGCAAGCGCAGCAGAAACAGTAAGCCAGCATGAGCGTGTAAAGGTTGGCTTTTTTGCGATGGACGGCTATCACATGATGGATGAGGATGGAAACCGCAGCGGTTATGGCTACGATTTTCTCCGCTTGATGGCGCGCTACTGGGATGTAGACTATGAATACGTCGGCTATGACAAAAGCTGGGAAGAAATGCAGCAGATGCTGATAGACGGCGAGATCGACATGGTCACTTCTGCCCGCAAAACGACTGAGCGCGAAGAATTATTTGATTTTTCCCGTCCGATCGGAACCAACAATGGTATCCTGACCGTCCGCAGCGATAATCATGCCATCGTTGAGGGAAAGTATAGCACCTACAACGGGATGCGTGTTGCACTCCTGCGCGGAAACTCCCGGAACGATGAATTTGCGGAGTATGCACGAACCAAAGGCTTCACTTACAAATCGGTGTATTTCGATTCGGCTGAGGAGATGGCAGCGGCACTTCAGAATGGAACGGTCGATGCCATTGTCACCAGCTCTCTGCGCAAAACGAATAATGAGCGCATCCTTGAAAAATTCGGCAGCAGTGATTTTTATGTGATCGTCAAAAAAGGAAACACTGAGCTTCTGAATAAGATAAATTATGCGATCGATCAGATGAATGCCGCCGAGGGCGACTGGAAAACGACCCTCTATAACAAAAATTACGAAAGCACCGATACCAAAAATCTGGAGTACACGGAAGAGGAAAAGCGCATCATTGCCCAATGTTCCAAAGAGGACCCCCTTCATATCCTGTGCGACCCGACCCGGTATCCCTATTCTTATACAGAAGATGGCGAAGTAAAGGGCATCCTCCCGGACTATTTTCGGAAGATAGCAGACTATGCAGGGCTTTCCTATGAATTTCTTGTTCCTGCAACCAGAGATGAGTATATCGCGTATCAAAGCGATAAGGCTGCGGTAGACATCAACATTGATGCACGATTGGATACGGATAATTACGCAGAGACCAAAGAATGGGGATTGACCGCTCCCTATATCACGATGCGAATGGCAAGAGTGACGCGGAGAGACTTCGATGGAAAGATCAATATTGTTGCCACAGTCAATCAGACAGCATCCAAGTCTATTGAAGATGTACTGGCACCCGGTGCGGAAAAACTGATGTGCAGTACCCGTCAGGAGATGATGGAAGCCGTCCGTGATGGCAAAGCAGATGCAGCCTTTGTCTACTATTACATGGCGCAGACATTCGTCAACAGCGACACGACCGGTACAATGTCTTATACCCTGCTGGAACAACCCACTTTCAGTTACCGCATGGTGGTTTCCTCCACGGAAAACCATGCGCTGGCAGGTATCCTGACAAAAGCAATGTACGCAATGCCGGATAATCTTGTCGAGGACCTTGCGGCACGGTACACCACTTATAAAGCGACGAATCTGACCTTTACAGACATGATCCGTCTGCATCCGGTTGCGGCTGTTGCCATCATCGTATTTATCTCGTGGATGGTGGTCACAATGATCATTATCGTGAACCGCTTGCGCACACGCAGAAAATTACAGCTTGCTGCCCAGCAGAAAGCGAAAGAAATGACAGCCCTTGCAGAGCAGGCACAAGCAGCTAACAAAGCAAAAAGCACATTCCTTTCCAATATGTCCCACGACATCCGCACCCCGATGAACGCCATCATCGGCTTCACCAATATTGCATTGCATCAGGATTCTGTGCCCGAAATGCACAACTGTCTGAAGAAGATCGAGGATAGTTCGGATCATCTGCTGGCACTGCTGAATGATGTGCTGGATCTGAGCCGCATCGAGAGCGGAAAGGTGGAGTTTTCTCCGGTCCCGGCGGATATCACCGCAGTTACAGACAGTGTGATCGAGATTACAAAGGGGGTGCTTCTGAACCGTGGACTGAACTTTGAAGTGCATCGTGAACCGCTGCAAAATCCCTATGTTATGACGGAACCCGTGCGTATCCGGGAAATTCTGGTCAATATCTTGAACAATGCCGTGAAATTCACCAAGGATGGCGGCACCATCCGATTTGATGCAAGCAACCGTCCGGGAGCCGATGCGCAGCACATCGTAATTTGCTATCAGGTAAAAGATACCGGTGTCGGCATGAGCGAAGAGTTCCAGAAAAAACTCTTTGACGAATTTGCACAGGAAGAAAATGGCGCACGGACGCAGTATAAGGGCACCGGTCTGGGAATGGCTATCTCAAAGAAGTATGTTGAACTGATGGGCGGCACGATCACGGTAGACAGCAAAAAGGGTGTTGGTACGACCTTTACCGTAGAGATCCCCATGGAACTGACAAATGCTGAGAGAGTCGAAAAAACAAAGCCGCTTGTACAGCACAATGACCTGAAGGGAATCGAGGTGCTTCTGGCAGAAGATAATGATCTGAACGCCGAACTTGCCACGATGCTGTTGGAAGATTCAGGGATGACAGTAACCCGTGCAGCAGATGGACAGGAAGCTGTTGATCTGTTCGCAGACCATCCGGCGGGTGCTTATGATGTTATCCTGATGGACATTATGATGCCTAAAATGGATGGACATCAGGCGGCAAAGGCGATCCGTGCCATGTACGCTGACCGCCCGGATGCAGAAGAGATTCCCATCATTGCATTGTCGGCAAATGCTTTTTCGGAGGACGTTCAGTCGTCTCTGGACGCAGGCATGAACGGTCATGTTTCCAAACCGCTTAACATGGAAGAAGTAACCAAAGCTATTGAGCGAAACCTGAACAGGCCGTAACTCCGGCAGATCAATATCTACATATTTTCCCCAAGAGGGCAACCATAAAACGGTTGCCCACTCTTTTTATATCCGCACATCCTGACAGGGGAGAACCGCCCGGCGAAAACACCTGCGGGCGGTGCATGGAACGTTCAGCGGGTCAACAGTTCAAAATGATTCCGCTTGGTGACCAGCAGCCCTTCCTTTTGCAGCTTGGAAAGTTCTGCCGACATGGCGGCGCGTTCCACGCAGAGAAAATCCGCCAGCTGCTGCCGGTCAAAGGGGATGTCAAAGGAGAGGGAGGACTGCCGGATGGACTCGGCAGACAGGTAGGACAGCAGCTTTTCCCGGGTGGTCCGCTTGCTGACATGGGTGATCTTATCGTTAAAAAGCAGTATTTTGTTTGCCAGAACGCTGACCAGATTGCGGATGAGTTTTTGGTGATGGTCGCAGGCGGTAGGGCAGGCGGTGAGCAGCCGCTTGACGTTGAGCAGCAGGATCTCGCAATCCTCCTCTGCTACCACGCTGATGTTCAGGATGGCAC
>CAKSAI010000356.1 GCA_934434905.1 uncultured Lachnospiraceae bacterium
CCGAAGGGCGGTGCCAATGAGACGGAATACTGCAACTTTGCCACCTATAACAACAGCTATTCCTGGATGGCACTTATTACCGGAGAATCCCGCTGGGGCGATGAGATGGAACGCTGTCTTTTCAATGGTGCGGAGGGTGCACGTAAAAAGGATGAGCGGGCCATTGCATATTTCACTTCACCCAACCAGCTTCACGCCAACCGTGAATCTTCTCTTTATGGTGACTGGGGTGAGTATGGAGTATATGCGCCCTGCTTTCACGTGGCATGCTGTCCCACACAGTCCGTGCGTATTATCCCGGAATTCATACGCGGGATGGGGATGATCGACGAGAATCAGGAGCTGTATCTCCTGTGCTACGGACCTGCAGAAGTGAAAGCACCGAAGCTGGACTTTGTCATGGACACACTTTATCCGTTCCGTGACACGATTACGCTTCATATTACACGCAGTGAGGATGCGGTTCTTAATCTTCGTATTCCTGCATGGTGTAAGGCACCGGAAGTAGCCGTAAATGGCAGGAGAGTGGGCCTTATCCATAACGAAGACGGCTATGCGCGTATAGATGCCGTGCTTGCAGCCGGAGATGTTGTAGTACTGCATTTTCCGATGGAAATAAAGCTGGTGAAGGTAGACGATTCGGATTCAGCGTCTAAGTTCCCTATCTCCATTGAGCGCGGCCCCCTGGTATACGCACTGCCAGTACCGGAACACTGGACCGAGTATCCCGGAAATCCCATTACGCCGTTGCCGGAAGGCTGGAGCTGGTATGAAGCGATTCCGGAACTGGATACCACGGAATGCGATGTATTTACCGCGAATTACAATGCCACCTGGTTCAAGGCGATTGACGAGACACTGACACCGGATAAGATACAGGTAATCGAGCACGAGCCCACAGGGTATGTCTGGGAGAATCCGCCGGTAACGCTGGAGGTTCCCCTGTATCATGCGAAGTATGCGTATATGTTCTTATCACCACGAATGAATGAGCCATGGGAAGTGCCCCTGGAGGTAGAGGGAGAAGCAACGATGTGCACCCTTGTCCCTCATGGCTGTACGAATCTGCGCATCACCTATCTGCCGCGGGCGGCCAGGTGGGTAGTGTCAAGTGACCTATGAAAAAACAGAGTCAAAAAAATAGGCTCAAATGAACCTTGAAAATTGCAGATATTTATTCCGATAAGCTCTCCGAGGGCTTAGGGCGTTGCCCTAAGAACCCATCCTCGCCGGAAGGCAGGAAAAGGGCACAGTTGCCCTTTTCAGATGGATAGGATAATCCGAGAGCCTTATGTCAACAGACTTTCGCGGCATATCCTCACAGCCGATAATGCCGGCTGCTGCGGTATTCCACGGTTCTATTGACAACGGCTCCGCTCCTGGTCGGCAATGCTGTTCTTCTGCATATTCAGAATGGTTTGTTGACCGAGGAAGATCAGTAGCTGCCACTTACCCGGCATGTTGTCAGCACCCTGAAGCATTTCTACTTCGTTTAAGACTTTGTGCCCAGTGTGCTTATGCGGACGGAGGAAGTTGTAGTAAGCAACCCAGAGAGTCAGGTCATAGTTGGCACCGTCGATGTTGTCGAAGCCGTTTGTGTGACGGTAAGAAGCTTTATAGGTACGGTTCAGCCGTTCAATCATCTGTTTGAAGGGCCGATGTTCCGTAGAAACAGCATCGTCGTTGGTAAGTCCAATAACCTGAGTGATATTGAAGGTAAATGCTTTCCCAAACTTTTTTACGAATTCCATTGCGGCAAGCGGGTAGGCACTATAGCCGTCAGCGATGAACTTGAAGTTTTCTGGAAGCTTTGTAAGTCCCTGAAAAGCCATTCGCATAGCAAGGATACAGGGACCAACACCACGGTTATCAGATACCTGATAGCCGATGATGGAACGTGTGGCAGCATTCATAATGAACCAGATATAGGTTTTAATGCCACGGATTTTTATGTAGGTTTCATCAGCGGTGAACACATCTCCCTTTTTGTATGGATACTGGTCAACAAAGGGCTTGATGCAGATGGCAGCAGTCTTGCAGTAGTTGGCGATCTGCTGATGGGAGATACTGATGTTATAGAGGTCTTTCAGGGCCTGCGAGGTTTTCCTTAGGGAAAGGCCGAGGTTGACATGGAGAGTGAGACACAGGGACATGACATGGGCATTGTGCTTGCTGAACTTGAGGGAAGAAGCATTTGAAGGCAGGGTATTTAAGTCCATGCTGAAAAAATCCATCGTGAACTCACGGTAGATGTAGTGAAGTTTATATTTATTTTTACCGTAGTCTTCATCCAGATCTTTTTTGTCGACCTTTTTAAGGTTATGAAGATAATAAGAACATTTGGGGTTGACGCACTTATGGATGATGAAGTGTTTTCTGTCCTTTTTTGGAACCAGGGTGTTGCCACAGTGAGGGCATCGCAGCTTAAGAGCAGAGAACCTGCTTTCGTCGGGTGAGAACCTGGCATCGCAGATTTTGCACAGAAGCTGGCCTTTGGAACCGTTATTCTTGTAGAGGAACGGTTTGGGTGCATCGCAGCGTGGGCAGATACAGGAGTCAGGGATGTCACACTCGGAACGGCGGCTGACAGGACGGATTTTCTTGCCATAACGTTTTTCGTAGTAAGGGATCAGTTCTTTGTAAGTCCAGTCCTGACGGAAATCCGTGACCAGCGGAAGTTCGTCGATTTTGAACTTTTGATACTTGGGAGAGTGGGAATCATCGAAAGCCCACTGCTTAAGAGGAATGTATCTGCAAATAAAATTTAAAAGCCAGCAAATTTGTTTATGTTGGTATTGAATTAATTGGAGTAAATAAAGTATAATGTCCATGAGCATTGGCTCCTTTCGGTCTGATGGAATTTTGGTCGAGGACATTATACCAGAAAAGGGAGGTCAATGCTCTTTTTATTGCTGATTTCCCATAAAATCAAGGTTTATATTAGCTTTTAACAATAAAAAAACAGGTAGTATTTGACACTACCGCCAGGTGACGTAAGGAGGGCATTATGAAAAACATTTATACAATGGATTGGCATATCCATACGATAGCATCCTACGATGCAACCCAGTCCTATGCAGAGGTCATTAAGAGAGCGAAGGAGATCGGGATTACGGAATTTGGAATCACAGATCATGTGAATTATCCATTTATGTCGAAACACTTACAGGTATCGCGAAAGATGTTCAATCAGGAGATGTATAAACAGAACGGTGAGATCAATATGCATTTCGGTGTGGAGCTTTCGCCGATGTCCAACTTTCAGCAGACATATTCGGAGCAACATGAGTGGCGGCTGTATCCGCTCCTTCTGGCCGGTATGCTCCCGGAATTTGTGGATCTTGTTGTGGATGATAAAAACTTTGGAGTGCCAGAACTCATGCGTCTGGGGCATGAGCAGGCAGAACCGTGGCTTTTGGCACTTACCGAAGAAGAACTTCGTGAAGAAGGAGTGGAATATGTGATCGCAGCTGCTCACAATGTATTCAATACGCCGATTGAACCGGAACCACTGATCAGGCACTGGCATGCACAGCAGATGATGTGTGCTACAGACAGCAGGGTAGATGTGGTGGGACATCCGTGG
>CAKSAI010000357.1 GCA_934434905.1 uncultured Lachnospiraceae bacterium
TGTGGAGCAGCCTGAATGAGGACAATAAGGTGTCCCTGTTTGTACGGTATATCGATATTGCCACAGGAGCCTATGAGAGCAAGATAGTGAATAAAAACAAATAGTAACTATTCAGAACACAATCACGCAGGAGGATATACAACATGCAGGAATTCGAATTAAAATACGGATGCAACCCCAATCAGAAGCCATCCAGGATCTATAGGAAGGAAGGCGAACTGCCCATCCGGGTGCTGAACGGCAAGCCGGGCTATATCAACTTCCTGGACGCCTTTAACGGCTGGCAGCTTGTCAGCGAGCTGAAGCGGGCCACAGGCCTGCCGGCAGCCACCTCCTTCAAGCATGTGTCACCGGCCGGTGCAGCGGTGGGATTGCCGCTGACGGATGTGGAAGCGAAGATCTACTGGGTGGATGACCTGGGTGAGCTATCATCGCTGGCCTGCGCCTATGCCAGAGCCAGAGGTGCGGATCGTATGTCCTCCTTCGGTGATTTCATCTCTCTGTCGGACGTGTGTGATGTGGATACTGCCAGACTTATCAAGCGGGAGGTGTCCGACGGTGTCATCGCTCCGGGCTACGAACCGGAAGCACTGGAGATCTTAAAGAGTAAGAAAAAGGGCGGTTATAATGTCATAGAGATCGATCCGAATTACGTTCCTGCACCCATTGAACATAAGGAGGTCTTCGGTGTGACCTTCGAGCAGGGGAGAAACGAGCTTGTGATCGACAAGGACTTTCTCTCCAACATTGTGACTGAGAACAAGGAACTGCCTGAACAGGCCAGGATCGATCTGATCATTTCCCTGATTACCTTGAAATATACACAGTCCAACTCCGTCTGCTATGCCAAGGGCGGCCAGGCCATCGGTATCGGCGCCGGTCAGCAGTCCCGTATCCATTGTACAAGGCTGGCGGGAACCAAGGCGGACAACTGGTTCCTGCGTCAGAATCCCAAGGTTCTGAATCTTCCCTTCGTAGAAGGAATCGGCCGTGCAGATCGCGACAATGCCATCGATCTTTATATCGGTGAGGATTATATGGATGTGCTCGCGGACGGCGCCTGGGAGAAGGTCTTCACGGAGAAGCCCGAAGTCTTCACCAGAGAGGAGAAGCGGGCCTGGCTTGACCGGATGCAGGATGTGGCTCTTGGATCTGACGCCTTCTTTCCCTTCGGAGACAACATTGAGCGGGCGCACAGAAGCGGCGTGAAGTATGTGGCCCAGCCCGGCGGCTCCATCCGGGACGACAATGTGATCGCGACCTGCAATAAGTATGGGATGGTCATGTGCTTTACCGGGATCCGGCTGTTCCATCATTAAAAAACGCTTGACGTGACAAGAAAAAAACCGTATTGTATAGGTAAATAGAAACTATCGTGCGGTATATAGATAGAGTGCATACGACAAGGAGAAAGAACATGGAACACGTGGAAGAACAGGAAATTATGTATAAGGAACGTAAGAGGATTCTGTTTCTGGGGCTGCCCTGGACATTTACCAGGTATATCATCACCGATGATCTGATCACCACCAAGGTGGGATTCCTCAGAGTGGAGGAGAATGACTGCTACATGTACAAGGTGCAGGATGTGAAGCTGACGGTTACGCTGATAGAGCGCATACTCCGGCTGGGCACCATCACCTGCTACACCGGTGACGTGACGAATCCGCAGTTGATCCTTAAGCATGTGCGGAAAGCCAGAGAGATCAAGAATTATCTTCTGAAGGCATCCGAGGAGGCGCGCATGAAGCGCCGTACCCTGAATACCCTGAACATCGGGGCAGAGGAGCTGGATGATATGATGGATCGGGATTGACTGAGAAGCGTTTCAAAAAGATCCCTACACCCTTTTGAAAGGATCCATAGGTTTTTCCTGAATGAACAGCGGTACATATTCGATGACCAGGTTGGAATTCTCAAGCCCGTACCATTTGGCCGGGGAGCCTGCCACGCGGCGTATGCGATATTTCAGATAAATAGCCAGCTTTTGCGCCGCGGAGATATCGCTGTCAGGGACAAAGGTTTTACGGATCATAAAAAACCGGAAGGAACCGGATACTGACTTCGGATAGATGGAGTATTTGCGTTTCCTCCCCGGTAGATTTCCGGAGCTTTCAAGGTCCGAGATGATCTTGCGCAGGCAGACATTGATCCGCTGCTGCATTTTGAAGCCGAGGTTGATGGTTACATAGAACAGGAAGTCCGTGCCGTAGGATTCCAACGAATAGTTCGAGGTGTAGGGCTCATCGGTCACATTTATTGTCACGAACCAATAAGCATCCGCTCTTTTCGGTCCCTTGTCCAGAATCGAATACAGAATATCGCGGTCAATCTTATTGGGATCTTTGCCATTCGTCACGAATACCATATTTTCACAGAGCTGTGGAATTGTCGTATCTTTACGAAGCTCGTCCAAAATCGGAATATAATCCCTTATTTTCAATTTGATACTTTGCATTTGTTCCACCTGTGTGCCGATATGCCAGGTAAGCATGATGACAAACAGACACGATGCTATTAATACGGCAAAATAGCCACCCTTAAAGAATTTGCTGAGGCTGGACAGAAAGAACACCAGCTCAAGTGCCGTGAACACAGTAAACACACCCACGGCGAGAGCCTTCATCTGTCTTACCTTTGCCAGATAGACCGTGAGCAGGATGGTTGTCATCAGCATTGTCACCGTGATCGCCAGACCGTAGGCGGCCTCCATATGTGCGGCGGTTTTGAAAAGCAGCACGACGATTGCACAGCCTGCCCACATCACATAGTTTACAAGCGGGATATATAATTGCCCTTTTGTCTCGGAGGGATAGGCAATCTGCATGTGCGGCATAAGATCCAGCCGGATGGCCTCGCTGATCAGTGAGAAGGAACCGCTTATCAGTGCCTGGGAGGCAATGATTGCAGCCAGTGTACTGAGCAGAACCGCGGCAGGGCGCAGCTCCGTCGGCAGCATGCAGAAGAACGGGTTCATATCCGGTAGAGAAAGGACCGCTTCATTTCTCAGGTTGGAAATCAGCCATGCGCCTTGTCCGAGATAGTTGAGGATAAGGCAGAGCTTGATGAAGGGCCAACTGGCATAGATGTTTTTCCTGCCGACATGTCCCATATCCGAATAAAGAGCTTCAGCGCCGGTTGCGGCAAGGAATACGCCCCCAAGAATCATAAATCCCTGTTTATTATAGTCGCCAAACAGCACCTTTACCGCATAGACAGGGTTCAATGCACGGAGCACACCGGGGGTACCTATAACATGGCTGGCACCGGCTATTCCGAGGAACAAAAACCACACACACATCACAGGACCGAACACCCGGCCGAGCTTGCCTGTTCCCGCCCGTTGACTGACGAAAAGCAACGAAACAATGATCAGAACAATTAAGACTACCCGCTGCTGATCTTCTGACAGCAATGCATCCATAGCGGAGATACTGCGCAAGCCTTCAACTGCCGTGGTGATCGTTACAGCGGGGGTAAGTATTCCGTCGGCAAGCAGTGCAGCACCGCCGAGCATTGCCGGAATGATCAGGAATTTTCCGAATTTCTTAACCAGACTGTACAGCGC
>CAKSAI010000358.1 GCA_934434905.1 uncultured Lachnospiraceae bacterium
ATACCAAGAAAGCTGCCTCCACCAAGAAGTTGCCATATTCTTTTGTGGATTTTTCCTTTGACCCGGAAGGATATATTGTTACCTGTACAGACAACACCGAAGGAAACAACACGAAGTCAAATGGTACAGGCCAGATAAGAAAAATTGCTCCGAATGGAGAAAATATATTATATAAGAAAAAATTGAAGGGCGGAGCAGAGTCTTCGGCAAATGTTAATTTTCTGGAAAAGGAAGCAGTTTATCTGGAAGAGACGGGAAATGCCGTGTATCGTCCTCAAAAGCTGGTTTCCATTGCAGTATCCGAGGATGGATATATCTACGCATTAGATAACACGAACGGAACCATTTATATCTATGATGATGAATGTAATCTGATGTCAGCTTTCGGCGGTGGTCTGGGAACCGGGACTCAGAAGGGAACCTTTAAAACTCCGATTGCACTGGCTTTATCCGGAATGAAATTGTTTGTTGCAGATTATGACAACCAGAATATTACGGTCTTTGGGCCGACGGCATATGGAATGCTCTTTCGGAATGCACAGAGTGCCTATTTAAATGGAGATTACAGTGAGGCAAAAGAAGCATGGCATGAAGTGCTTGCAGCGGACAGAGGGAACCAACTGGCGCTTCGGGGACTGGCTATGGTCTGTTATAACGAAGGTAATTATCAGGACGCACTGGATTATTCCAAACGGGCGTACGATTATTCGATATACGATCTGGCATGGCAGGCAGTTCTGGCAGAATGGATCGCAGATCATTTTGCCTGGATTTCAGTGATCCTGGTTTTGGCAGTTATGGTCATTGCTCTGGCGATTCTTCGGATAAAGAGAAGAAGAGGGCGGCTTATCTGTAACGAGAATGTACGAGTGCTTTTAAACATTCCGTTCCATCCGTTTCAGAGTTTTACGGATCTGAAATACAAAGGAAAAAGTTCATGGCCGTTAGCTATCCTGCTTACTACATTGTTTTATGTGGGTGCGGTGCTTGGAAATACATCTTCAGGGTTTTTGTATAAAAGCACCAGAATAGCAGATTACAATGCATTGTATACACTTGCAGGTACTGTGGGGATTTTAGTACTGTGGTCTGCATGCAACTGGCTGGTATGTTCTATGCTTGGAGGAATCGGAAGATTTAAAGAAGTGTATACGGCGACTGTATATGCATTGCTTCCAACGATTTTGTATTCTTTTGTAAGTGTAGTACTCTCCAATTTTTTGCCACTCTCTATGTCGGGTATCATATCGGGATTTGGTACTGCTGTAGCACTGTACTCCTTCTTTTTGCTATGTGTAGCTATGATCACAGTGCATGACTATGATTTCTTTAAAGTACTTTGGACAGCATTCATTTCCATATGCATGATGATCCTGGTGGTTTTTGTGCTGTTGATGTGTGTGATTTTGTTAATGCAGTTTGGCACATTTGTGTATTCCGTTTACGAGGAAATGGTTTATCGATGATGGAGGTGAAAAAATGAAGTATGCAAAAAGGGTGGCCGTACTGCTTTTGGGCATGTTTGCTGCTGTGTTGGCAGTCGGTTGCAGTGATGCAGAGGTTGGGAAAAAGTACAACAGTCAGGTAAGTGGCAAAACTCCAGAGTCAGGAATCGTTGCTTCGAATGAAAATTATGAATTGAAATGGGATAAAGAGGCACAAAGTGTCCTTCTGGTCAGTAAGGAGACTGGAAAGATATGGTCAGATATTCTCTATGAAGCCTGGTTGGAAGGCAGCAGCAGTGCCAATGCAAAGTCTGCGCTTACCATTACTGTTGTAAATACGACCAATATGACATGGGAGACTACAAGCAGCATGGCAGAGCTGGAGCAAGGCAGTAAGCTTGTGTGTGAAGAACTGGAAGACGGTTTACGTGTTACTTACTATTTTGAACGTTTTCAGATAGCGGTTCCTGTTATTTATCAGCTAAGAGAAAACGCATTGGCAGTTTCTATTGATGGAGCAGACATTGAGGAGAATGGAGAACAATATCAATTGGTATCTGTCGGAATTGCACCATATTTCTGTTCGGCTTCGAATCAGGAGGATGGAAATTATCTGTTTATCCCGTCAGGTTCCGGCGCACTGATGTATACTACAGAAAATGCAGACGGAACACGAAAATATTCCGGAGAAGTGTATGGGACAGACCTTACCCGGAAAATATTAAAAGATGTTGTGACTCAGGAAGCAATCCGGCTTCCGGTGTTTGGTGCAAAGAATGGTGATACAGCTGTCCTTGGTATTATAGAGAACGGTGCAGGAGCAGCTTTTATCGATGCTCAGGCTGGTTATGCACGCCTTGGGTATTCACAGGTAGGGGTAACCTTTTATGTCAGAGGATGGGATACTTTCAGACATGGTACCTATGCTACGGGAAATGCAGTTATCACGCGGGTTTCGGAAGAACGTTCCATGCAGAAGATGACGGTTTCCTATTATCCTCTTCAGGGCGAGAAAGCAGATTACAATGGAATGGCAGCCTGCTATCGGCAGTATCTGCAGACAAATGACAGATTGATTGCTTATGATGCGGATACATCAGCCTACAGTGTTACCTTTTGGGGAGGGACGACAATACCCTGTTCGTTCTTAGGTATTCCGTACAGTAGTCTTTCCGCTTTGACGGGATACGAAGATGCCCGGATGATATTGAAGGAATTAACATCATTAACCGGAGAAACACCGATTACACGAATGATGTATTACGGGGATAACGGACTACTCCCCGGAACGATTGCAGGAGGAAGAACCTACGATTCGGTGTATGGCTCCAAGAAGCAGATGGCAGCTCTGCAGGATTACTGCAGGGAGAAGGATACTCTTTTGTTCTGGGATTTTGATGTTGTGAGGTATGGAAAAGCAGGGAACGGAATATCCAACAATGCAGACAGTGCAGAGACAGCGATCCACTATCGTGCAACACAGTATCCGGTTTTTCCGACACGCGCTTTTGACGAAGAGGAACCATATCGGATCATCAGTCGTTTGAAGCTACCGGAGGTTATGAAAAAGGCTTTGAAAAAAGCAGAAAAATACGGGAATACCGGACTGTCTTTTTCTTCTCTTGGCGAATATGCATTTTCTGATTACAGCAGATCAGAATATATGGTCAAAGGAAAAATGGAGAAAGATGTATCTGAATTACTTGCGGACATCAGAAAGAACGGAAAAGCAGTGGCAGTGGCCGGAGCCAATGGATATGCAGGCTGTGCAGCGGATGTGATATTCGATGTGACGCTTGAAACCGGTGATTATAACGTATTGGATGAACAGATACCATTTTATCAGCTGGTATTTCATGGGTGTAAACCAATGTATTCGCCGGCCATCAATCTTTCGGCGAATGCACAGGAACAGATCATGCTGTCTGCTGCAAGCGGTATGGGACTTGGATTTACATTGATGTCGGACTACGACCAAGAGTCAAACGAGCTGCAATTTTATAAAATGTATGGTGCCGTTTATGAGGATAACAAAGAACTGATACAGCAGGCACTGGAAAACTGCGGATTTGCTCAATATTACACAAAAACGGCAGGTTCCATCATGACAAGGTATGAAAT
>CAKSAI010000359.1 GCA_934434905.1 uncultured Lachnospiraceae bacterium
TCTCAAAGCTGTCCACCTTGTTCACGGCAAGCACCACCGGCTTCTTGGATCTTCGAAGCATGTCCGCCACCTTGGAATCCGCATCCACCAGTCCCTGGCGCACATCGGTAATGAAAACGATCACATCCGCTGTATCAATGGCGATCTGTGCCTGCTCCCGCATCTGGGAGAGGATCACATCGTTGCTCTCCGGCTCGATTCCTCCGGTATCGATCATTGTAAAGGCCATATTCAGCCAGGTCACATCGGCATAGATCCGATCCCTGGTAACACCCGGCGTATCCTGAACGATTGAGATACGTTCTCCGGCCAGGGCGTTAAATAATGTGGACTTTCCCACATTGGGTCGTCCCACAATAGCTACGATTGGTTTGCTCATTCTTATTCCTTCCTCCGGGTTCTGAAGCTCCCCCGTATTCTTGATTCCGTTCCATCCATATCAGATGCCCAGCAGGCAATCTAATAGATCCTGTCCGTTTGATTCTACAATATCAATGGGAACTTGTAAAGCTTTTTTGGCTTCCTCCAGGGTGATATCATCCAGAAAATCCTGCTCCTGGCTGCGCAGGAGATTACAGGGAAGCAGCAAGCGTTCTCCCAGTTCCCTGCCCTTTAGCTGCGCAATGATGTCCTGCCCGGTCAGCAGGCCGGAAACCGTGATCATCTCTCCAAAGAAGCGGTTCTCGATGGGGTAGACAATCACCTTCCGCCGTGGGAATCGCTCCATGAACGCTTCCGTCAGCTTCCGAATATGTGGGGCCGCAAGAACACCTGTGGCAATGGAGATAATCGTCGGGCAATCTTCCCCAGCTTCATCACAGCCTGCCGCCTGACTTCCGTTCTCTGGTTCCGTATTGTCCATGATTCGTCTGTCTGCCGCCAGCTCCGTATCGTCTGACGCCCGTTCCAGCGCCTCCATGAATTCTGTCTCCAGTAACCGCAGCATGCCGACGCCATTTTCCAGCTGCGGATATCCATCATAATTGTCTTCCTCCGGCAGCGGCAGCTCCGCCAGCAGATACCATTCGTCGCTGGCATGGATAAAATGATTTCCCTGTCTTTCATAGCACACATCCTGCCACCTGTGAATGATATCAAGCACCTGACGCGCATCCTCTCGCAAAAAGGGCTCCAGAGGATACAGTCCTTCCCGAAACTTACTTAACCCCACCGGCACCACCGACACGCTCTCCATGCAAGGCATGTACGCCATCAGGTCGCGAATGCTGCGCTCCAGCTCTGCTCCGTCATTGACTCCCTTACAGAGCACGATCTGCCCGTTCATGGGAATCCCGGCCTCATATAAAGCATCTATCTTCTTTAAAGCCTCCCCGGCAAACCGGTTGTTCAACATCATACACCGCAGCTTGGGATTGGTCGTCTGCACTGAGATATTGATGGGTCCCAGCTTGTACTCAATGATTCTCTGGATATCCCGATCCTTCATATTCGTAAGCGTAACATAATTTCCCTGCAGGAAGGACAGCCTGGAATCATCGTCCTTGAAATACAACGTGCTGCGCATTCCCTTTGGCATCTGGTCGATGAAGCAGAAGATACACTTGTTGCAGCAGGACCTGTACTCATCCATCAAGCCATTCTCGAACTCAATTCCAAGATCCTCTTCAAATTCCTTCTCAATCTCCAGCTCCCATTCTTCGCCATTCTGCTTGCGCACAACAACCGTGAGATATTCTTCATTTATAAAATAATGGTAATCAAACACATCCGTGATCTCATTACCATTTACACTCAACAGCCGGTCTCCCGGCTCCAATTCCAGTTCCTCTGCAATACTGCCCGGAACGATTCGATCTATCACATGCTCTTTCAAGTTTTTTCCTCTTACCATCACTTATTTCTTTCCTACTAAATAATACCATAATAGCCAGGGGGAAGCAAGGAGATTTGAATCCGGCCATCCCGCTTCCGATAAGAATATGCCAGAAAAAATCCACCGTACAGCCTCAATCAGCCATACGGTGGATTTTTATACTCTTTTATTGTGCTTGGTAAAACTTTAGCGGAAACTCCGGGCTCAGCCGTGCTTACTCCTCAGTCCCGTACAGCTTCACCAGCTTATTCAGATACTCATAGCGCTCCTTGGCGTTCTGCTCCGCGTTGTCGAAGAGCTTCTCTGCCCGCTCCGGATTGAAGCGTGCCAGAGCATTGTAACGAACCTCGCCGTTCAGGAAGGTCTTGTAGTCTCCGGTAGGAGCCTTGCTGTCCAGCGTGAATGCCGGCTTGCCTTCTGCCTTCAGGGCAGGATTGAACCGGAACATATGCCAGTAACCAGCTTCTACAGCGTTCTTCTCCTCGGTCTGGGCCTTGCTCATGCCAAGCTTGATTCCATGGTTGATACATGGAGCGTAAGCGATGATCAGGGACGGTCCCGGATAAGCCTCAGCCTCAGCGATAGCCTTAACAGTCTGGCTGTAGTCAGCACCCATAGCGATCTGTGCTACATAGACATAACCATAGCTCATGGCGATGCTTGCCAGATCCTTCTTCTTCACTTCCTTACCGCCTGCAGCGAACTGTGCGATAGCGCCGGTAGGTGTAGCCTTGGAGGACTGTCCGCCGGTATTGGAATATACCTCGGTATCGAATACCATGATGTTGATATCCTGTCCGCTGGCCAGTACATGGTCAACGCCGCCGAAGCCGATATCATATGCCCATCCGTCGCCGCCGAAGATCCACTGGGACTTCTTAGCCAGGAATTCCTTATCCTTCAATACAGCCTGAGCCTTCTCGCAGCCGCATGCTTCCAGAGCAGCAACTAACTTGTCGGTAGCAGGTCCGTTGGTCACGCCGCTGTCATAAGTGTTGATCCACTCTTCAGCAGCAGCCTTTACATCTTCATTGTCGCCATTAGCAACGATATCTTCAACCTTAGCCTTCAGGCTGTTACGCAGTGCCTTCTGGGCCAGCAGCATACCATAACCGAACTCAGCCGCATCCTCAAACAGAGAGTTGGACCATGCAGGACCCTGTCCCTTCTCATTCACCGTATACGGTGTGGAGGGTGAAGAGTTACCCCAGATAGAGGAGCATCCTGTTGCATTGGCAATGTACATCCGATCGCCGAACAACTGCGTGATCAGCTTCGCGTAAGGTGTCTCGCCGCAGCCTGCGCAGGCTCCTGAGAACTCTAAGAGCGGCTGCTTGAACTGGCTGCCCTTCACGGTGTTCTCCTTGAACTTCTCTAATACTTCCGGCTTCTTGGATACGGTCAGACCGTAATCAAAGTACTTCTGATCTCCTGCATTTGCCTCAAAGTTCTCCATGCTCAGAGCCTTCTCGCCCTTCTTGCCCGGGCAGACATTTACGCAGGAACCACATCCGGTACAATCCCAGGTAGAAACGCTGACAGTGAACTTCTTGCCCGGCATTCCGGTCATATCAAGCATCTTCATTCCTTCCGGAGCTGCTGCCGCCTCAGCCTCGTCCATAACAACCGGACGGATAACTGCATGCGGACATACATAGGAGCAGAAGTTACACTGGATACAATTCTCTACATTCCATACGGGAACGAAAGCCTCTACGCC
>CAKSAI010000360.1 GCA_934434905.1 uncultured Lachnospiraceae bacterium
ATGTAAATGTCCATCCCACTAAGATGGAGCTGCGGTTCAGTAACCAGGAGCAGGTCTATGAGAATATTCAGACAGCCATCCGGGAATCCATCAATCAGAGCGAGCTGATCTACCGGGTGGAGCTGGCGGATGAGAAGAAGGAGCGGGAGAAGCAGCGGGAAGAAGTAAGGTCAGCGGCGGAGACTGCACGGAAGATCCCGGAGCCCTTCGAGAAAAAACGGCTGGAAGCACTGCGGCAGTCCGTGCATAAGGACAGTCCCTACGAGAGAAAGTATCCGGATCGGCCATTTTCCTACCAGCAGGCGCCAGAAGAGAAATCAGGCGCCGAATTGCCGACAGGCAAGACCATACAGAAGGATATGGCAGAGAAGACGGACAAATCTTTGCCGAAGACTACGATAACAAATACGGACGATTCTGCACCGAAAGTTACTTACCAGCAGGCGGCAATCAAAGATTTGCTGGCGAAAGAGAATACCGCTCCGTATACACCGGAAGAGCAGGACGCTCCACATCGCCTTCTGGCTCCCGAATCCGTCAAGTACCATACCATCATCGGCCAGGTATTTGACACCTACTGGCTGGTGCAGATGGAGGACAACCTCTATATCATCGATCAACATGCAGCCCATGAGAAAGTCCTGTATGAGCGCACCATGGCCTCGCTTAACAGCCGGGAATACACCTCCCAGGCCATTTTCCCGCCCATGCTCCTATCACTTTCTATGCAGGAAGAGGATCTGTTGAAGAGATATATGGATATTTTTACCCGGTTCGGTTTTCAGATCGAACCCTTTGGCGGGAAGGAGTACGCTGTGACTGCAATACCTGCCAATCTCTTTGGCCTGAATGAGCGGGATCTGATGATCGAGATGCTGGATGGTCTCATGCAGTTAAAGGGGAACGAGACACCTCAGATAATACTGGAAAAAGTCGCCTCCATGTCCTGTAAGGCAGCGGTAAAGGGCAACCAGAAGCTATCCCGCCCGGAGGTGGAGGAGCTGATCGATGAGCTTCTGACACTGGAGAATCCCTACCATTGCCCCCATGGGCGGCCAACCATCATCTCCATGTCCAGATACGAACTGGAGAAGAAATTCAAGCGGGTGTTGTGATGAAGAAGCCTTTGATCATATTGACCGGCCCTACGGCCGTTGGAAAAACAGACCTGTCCATCGCCCTCGCCAAGGCGGTGAACGGCGCCATTATCTCGGCTGATTCCATGCAGGTATACCGCCATATGGACATCGGTTCTGCGAAAATTAAGCCGGAAGAACAGCAGGGCGTTCCCCATTATCTGATCGACGCACTGGAGCCTTGGGAGGAATTCCATGTAGTCCGTTTCCAGGAAATGGCTCAGGCAGCCATGGCGGAAATCTATGCACAGGGGAAGCTGCCGATCATCACAGGCGGAACAGGATTCTATATCCAGGCATTGCTGTACGGTATTGATTTTACGGAAGAAGAGCAGGATCCCGCATACCGCAGGAGTCTGGAAAGGCTGGCTCAGGAGAAGGGGGCCTCCTATCTGCACGAGCTGCTGCTTAAGGTGGATGAGAAGTCCGCGCAGGATATCCACGAAAACAATATTAAGCGTGTGATCCGCGCCCTGGAGTACCATCACCTCACCGGACAGAAGATATCGGAACACAACGAAGCCGAACGCCAGAAGGAATCGCCTTATGCTTTCTGCTATTTTGTCCTGAACGATGAACGTGCGCGACTGTACCAACGCATCGAACAGCGTGTGGATCAAATGCTTCAGGAAGGACTGGTGGAAGAGGTGAAGTCCTTAAAAGCCATGGGCTGTACCAGAGATATGGTATCCATGCAGGGACTTGGTTATAAGGAGATTCTGGATTACCTGGACGGACAGATCAGCCTTGATGAAGCCGTATATCTCATCAAGCGGGACACAAGGCATTTTGCCAAGCGGCAACTGACCTGGTTTCGCCGGGAACGTGATGTCATCTGGCTGAATAAGCCGGACTTTGACTATGATGAGCAGAAAATATTGAAATTCATGGAACAGAAGATGGCAGAAAAAGGTCTTTCATTCGAATGACAACTATTTTACAAAAATCTGGAGGAAACTATGACAGAAACAGATATATTTCAGAAATATCAGGAGCTTGGCTTAAGCCCGGAGGTCTATGCATTCGGGAAGAAGATAGAAGAGAAGCTTCGGGAACGCTTTGCGGCCATCGATGAGACCGCCGAATACAATCAGTTGAAGGTCTTGGCTGCCATGCAGAAGCACCGTGTCAGTGCCGAATGCTTCATGGCTACGAACGGCTATGGTTACAATGACCTGGGCCGGGATACGTTGGAGGAGGTCTACGCCAGTTGTTTTCAGGCGGAGGCAGCCCTGGTGCGTCCGCAGATCACGTGTGGAACGCATGCACTGGCTCTGGCGCTCATGTCCAACCTGCGTCCCGGCGATGAGCTGCTGTCCCCGGTGGGAAAGCCCTACGATACCTTAGAAGAGGTTATCGGGATCCGGCCCTCTATGGGATCCCTGGCAGAATACGGCATCACCTACCGCCAGGTGGACTTAAAAGAGGATGGAAGCTTTGACTATGAAGCCATCAAGTCAGCCATCCATAAGAAGACGAAGCTTGTCACCATCCAACGCTCCAAGGGTTATCAGACACGTCCGACTCTGTCCGTTGCCCGCATAGGCGAGCTGATCGCCTTCGTCAAAGCCATCAAGCCGGATGTGCTTGTAATGGTGGATAACTGTTATGGAGAGTTTGTGGAGACCATAGAGCCAACCCAGGTAGGCGCTGATATGGTGGTAGGTTCCCTGATCAAGAATCCCGGCGGCGGGCTTGCCCCCATCGGCGGCTATATTGTCGGGAAAAAGGAATGCGTAGAGAATGCCGCATACCGTCTGACTTCTCCCGGCCTTGGCAAGGAGGTTGGCGCCTCCCTTGGTGTCATCAAGGACTTCTACCAGGGCTTCTTCCTTGCGCCGACAGTCACAGCCGGAGCCTTAAAGGGCGCTATATTTGCCGCTAATATCTATGAGAGCCTGGGCTTTCCGGTTGTCCCGAATGCCACGGAGACACGCCATGATATCATCCAGGCGGTAACGCTGAATTCCCCGGAGGCCCTCATTGCCTTCTGTAAGGGGATCCAGGCCGCCGCCCCGGTGGACAGTCACGTGACCCCGGAACCATGGGCTATGCCCGGCTATGACAGTCCGGTGATCATGGCGGCAGGTGCATTCGTGCAGGGATCCTCCATCGAGCTTAGCGCCGACGGTCCCTTACGTCCGCCTTACGCGGTGTATTTTCAGGGCGGACTTACCTGGTATCATGCAAAATACGGGATACTAATGTCCTTGCAGAAGCTGTATGAAGCAGGACTTGTGAAACTTTAGTAACTAACAGTTCAGGAAGCAATAAATTTTATAAAATTATGAGTTGTACATTCCGCCTGATTTGTGCTAAAATAAAATGTAAATCTTTTTCTTCCAAGCCCAGCTTTGTGGTGTAGAGGCCGGAAAGGAAAAGTATATGCCCCACAT
>CAKSAI010000361.1 GCA_934434905.1 uncultured Lachnospiraceae bacterium
CTCACAGCGGGTTGAAGGCAATCAGCTGCGAGCTTTTCTTAATTTATGATGATTGATTTCCTGAGATAGTGTATAATGAACGGTAAGAATATTTGGGATAAGAAGAAATTACATCATGTATGAAATAATGACTGCCGATGAAGCAATCCGGCTGATTCGGGACGGAGACTGTATCTGCGTGAATTCATTTGTTGGAATAGAGAATCCAATTGAACTTCACGAGGCAATTTATAGAAGATATCAGAAGATGCAGTCACCAACACATCTGACAATGATTTCCAGTGCCGGATTTGGTGTCTGGGATGATGAACATAATGCAGAAGGTATATCAGAGAAGGACCCGGAATTAATAGAATCTCAATTGATGATTCGTTGGTTAAGCATGTGGAAGTGGATGGGGAGGAATTCCTTTATTATAAATTGCCAAAGATTAATATTGCATTGATTAAAGGAACAGCGGCAGACAGAAAGGGAAATATCACTTTTGATGATATGTTTATGTCAGGTGATGCGCTGTCTATTTGTCAGGCAGTTAAGGCAAATCGTGGAAAGGTGATTGTTCAGGTAGATCGATTGGTTGATACTCCGTCACGACCGAGAAATGCAATTATTCCGGGATGTCTGGTAGATGCAATTGTTGTAGTAGAACCAGAAACAAGAAATGAAGCCTATACAGCATTAACCGGAAGCTTTGAGATTCCATATGAAGAATGGAATACATGGAGTGAACGTTTGGATTCAGTTTCAGTGAAGCAGTCAAAGAATAATACAGTAGCGAATATAATCGGAAAACGTGCATCAAAGGAATTGCGAGTGGATGATATTGTAAATATCGGAATCGGTATTCCGGAGATGGTTTCTGTTTTAGTTTTACTGCAAAAGGCCTTGAGGTTTCACAGACAAAAGGAATTGTAACGGTTGAGAAGGAAGGGACAATTCCTAAATTCGTGGATCAAGTCAAGAGTACCAGTTTTTCAGCCAGACGTGCAATTTGCAAATGGCCAAAAGGTGCTTTACGTGACAGAACGCTGTGTATTTCGCCTGACACCGAAGGGACTGAAACTGATAGAGGTTTATCCGGGGATTGATGTACAGAAAGATATTCTGGAACTTCTGCCATTTGAGGTGGAAGTATAGGTGCATTCCATAATGATGATAGCAGCAAACGATTCGCAGCTCATGCGGTATGTATAGATACACAGAAAATAAGTGAGGAATGATCATGGAAACCAAAGAGAAGCAGATGACAGAGAATGAACAAGAGTTAATTCCGTATTCCAAGCTGGAACGGGAAGAAGATATATTGGAATTATTATGTCAGTGGGAGAATCAGAAAATCCCGTTGGATGTTATGACGATAAGTGAGTATTTTGGAATGGAGAAGAAAGAGATTCTGATCTGTTTAAAACGTATGTATGAGTACCGATATATAGAGAAGCCGAGAGCAAACCGGGAAGTTGTGTTGACACCATATGGAAGATCTGTTGGAAATGATTACATATATCGTCACACTTCAATCAGTCAGCATCTACAGTTTATTGGTGTAAATGAAACAATCGCTGAGCAGGATGCGTGCAGAATCGAACATGTTATGTCCGAAGAGTCGGTACGGGCAGTCTGCCAGTTTGCCAACTATGAAAATATGTATTATGAGCGCAGAATTCGTAATTCTGAGTTGACAGACCGTTACCTGCCGGGAGTCTATACATTTGTTATGCAGATGTATAGTATGGAACTGTGCCACCCAAGAAGACTTGCAAAAGAATATAAAAGCTATTCCAGAGACATCTTTCTCGAAATCAATGAGAGCAGAGGCTTTTTTGAACTGAAAAGAACAAAAGCATTTCCCAAAAAACCATTGTGGTATCAGAATACTAGAAATGAATGGGTTCAGGCAGAGCGTGGGGAATATGGAGAACGGATCCCGGCGAGTATGTTTGAATTCGTCATCAAACCAAACGACCGTGTGATGGAAGGAAGCATCCTGATTACATTTATGAATGAGAAAGATGGAGAACCAGACAGATGGAGTTGCGAGCAACTGGAAGTAGAGATCTGGTAAGAGGAGTGGAGTATGGACAGAAAAGAGGAATATAAGATTGAAAATCTTACAATGCTGCAGATACTATACCTGATAGAGCTTAATAAGCTTGAAAAAAAGAAAGGTGCAGTCCGGATGATCGCGGCAAAGTGCGGAGTAAATCATTCCCAGGTCAGCCGATTTTTCAAAAAATGCATCGAAGAAGGGGAGCTGACAGAGAGTCTGGATTTCACGGAAAATGGGAAAAGGAAGTTAAACTGGCGTTGCAAGATAATCCAGGATGTCCGGGACTATCTGGAACGAAGCGGCATCACAGAAGGAACAGAAGAAGTCCTAAAAGGGATGATTGAAAATATAGATTACATTCAGTTAGAAAAGTTGGTGAAGAGTGACCGTAGAATGAATCCGGAGACAAAGATGCGGAAACGCGAGGATGTCATCACGGATATAAGAGACATTCTGGAATATGGAAATCATGAAGTGGCAGTTACGATCTTACAGCATGATAGTGCAAAAAGGTCGATGGCAGACAGAGGATTTGAACCGGTTGCCTTGATTAGGTATAACAAAAGAGGTGCTTATCTCGAACTTACGATCCGGGAGATGGATGCAGTGTCAAGAGTAAATGGAGAGGATATGTTCGGACATCTGGCTACATTAAAATATCTTCATCAGGGGATATACAGATATGCAGATAAAAAAAACGGAAAGGTAAGGATTCCACTGGATGCTTGTTATTATCAGAACTTTGATAATGGTGTTCTGAGAGGAAATGTAATGATCACCGTGACCTGCTCGGTAGGAAATGCACATATGCCGGAAAGTACGGCCAGGGTGGTGTTCAAATTATAGAATGATGATGTGAAGGAAATGAATCATTATATGAATGATAAAAGCCTCCTCCGATTGTGCAATCACACAGTCGGAGGAGGCTTGCTTTTATAGTTAGCAAAACTATTCTTTACCTGTCAGAACTTCATCAATAATTGGCTGGATTGTAGATACATCTGTTATTGGGTATCAAAGCATAGATTTCTGAATTGTAATTAGAAAATAGATGGTGCGTTGCACCTTATAAAATTCATATAGAAATAATGCTAATTAAAGTAAAAACGAAGAAAATAAATGATAAAAAATATTAAAAACTCTGAAATGCCTTGAAAAAACCTAATAATTTATGAGAACAAAACGGTGCATGAGTGCACCAAAAAAGTGAAAAAGATTGACATAAGAAAGCAGAGTGAATTATGCTCAAATAGGATAGATACAGCTAACAACGAGTAGCCATATCTTATTACCGTACAGGGCGCAACAAAAACAAAAGAAAAAAGGAAGAAAAAGGAATGAAGATGAAAAATCCATTAAAAATAGTCTGGATTGTGCTTGGATTTCTTTGCCTGGGACTTGGTACGGTAGGAATTGTACTTCCTATCCTGCCAACCGTTCCGTTTTATATGGCAACACTGTTCTGC
>CAKSAI010000362.1 GCA_934434905.1 uncultured Lachnospiraceae bacterium
CGCCAAAGAAGGAGGCTGTGATCGCCGAGATGCAACAAAAAACGACAAATTGCAAAAATGGCAAGTTTGAGTTGCTTAAGAGCCCTATTGTTGCCGAATTTTTAGGATTCAAGAATGAAAACACATATCTTGAGAGTGATCTTGAATCTGCGATCCTATCGCACATCAGAGATTTTCTTATGGAAATGGGAAAAGGATTTGCATTTGTTGCCCGCCAGCAGCATATTATGACAGAAACAGAGGATTATTATATTGACCTGGTTTTTTATAATATCGAATTAAAATGTTATGTGCTTATTGATTTAAAAATGGGTAAGATCACGCATCAAGATGTTGGGCAGATTGATATGTATGTCCGTATGTATGATGAATTAAAATGTAAGGATGGAGATAATCCAACGATTGGAATTTTGCTTTGTGCGGAGACTGACGAAGACATTGCGCGATATTCTGTACTTCATGACAATGACAGATTATTTATGTCGAAGTATTTAACTTACCTGCCAACAAAGGAGCAGCTTAAGACAGAAATTGATAGACAAAAACAGATGTTTTATATGCAGCATTCTGCGCTGCGGGACAACCATGGGGATATGGCTGAGTGAATTGGACAAATGTATGGCGTTGAATATTTAAATAAACTATCCGGGAGGTAAATTAATATGTGGTTTTGGTGGTTTATGTTTGTTTGTAATATGGCCTGTTCGCTTGCAATGATTATGGGCGGCCGATTTATGTGGAAGCACTGTCCAAAGAAGATTAACGGATTATGTGGGTACAGAAGCAGTAGATCGAGACTGAATCAGGATACCTGGAGATTTGCACATGAGAACTGTGGGAAGCGATGGTGGAAGATCGGATGGATCATGCTGATTCTCTCAATCCTGGTTCAGATTCCGTTCTATGGAGCAGATGATGATACGATAGGCATGTTAGGCATGATATTGTGCATCGTGGAATGCACGATACTATTGGTGTCAATTATTCCCACGGAAATGGCACTTAAGAAGAACTTCAATGATGATGGGAGCAGGAAAGAAGGGAACGAACCGCAGGAATGCGGATAGTTACCTGCGTGCCCCCCGGCTGGCTGCTTTCATAACTTAGACCGTAGCGTTCTCCGTAGAATAACTGGATTCGTTCATTAACGTTTTTGACTCCATATCCGGAACCACGATGCGGGCAGTCTTCTTTTAAGATGTTGCTTAGAACGTGGGGCGGGATGCCTACACCGTCATCCTTGATTCGGATGAGAATCTCTTCTTCCCCCTCAGAAGAAACTTCCTTGGAGAAGAGAATAGAGACAGAGCCGGTCTGGGTCTGGTTTTCCAGGATGCCGTGGATGATGGCATTTTCTACCAACGGCTGTAGAAGAATCTTGGGAATGGTATAAAAATCCAACCAGTCCGGCTCATTATGGGAAAAGCGAATCTTTTCCACAAAGCGGATATTCTGAATCTGGATATAGGTTTTCACATGAAGAAGTTCCTGAGAAAGGGTAATGATCTCATGCCCGTTATTTAAAGTGAGCTTATAGAATTTTACCAGTGCAGTGACCATTTCGGTGATCTGGGGTGCGTTTTTCTGGATAGCGATGCAGTTGATAAGATCCAGAGAATTATAAAGAAAATGTGGATTAATCTGAGCCTGCAGAGCACAAAGCTCTGCATTCTTTACGGCTTGCCCCATCTCGTAACGTTCATCGATCATACTTTCCATGCGTTTGCTCATGGAAGAAAAACTGTCCATGATTTCTCCGATTTCATCGTTTCCGGAGTGAGGCACTTTAATCTGAAAATCCCCGGCTTCCATTTTTTTTTTCCGTATTCAGAAGAAAAAGACGCTTTAAACTGGAATTTGCGGTAAGGCAGGCCAGAATGTAAGAAACCAGGCCAATAACAGCCAGTTCCAGCAAAAGATCCCGGTAAAGCTGTTTTTGTACACGGAATACCGTGTTCTGAGGAAGTACAGCAGTTAAATACCATTGAGGAGGAAACAGGTTTTCCTGGCGCAGGATAGATTGTTTCCCCTTATAGCTTGAAAATTCCCATTGGTGTCTGCCGGACAGAGAAGCGGAGTCGGTAAGGGAAGCGTAGGAGAAATCCCCGCGGTTTCCCTCTTTATCAAAAAAAGAAGTGTCATCATCTGTCAGATATAAAGAGACTTCTTCAGAAAAAGCCATTTCGTTTAAAATTTGACGGATTTTATCCGCAGAAATGTCAATCTGTAACAGCCCCATGGGTTTGGTCAGATTTTCGGGGGAATATAGAATGCTCACATAGGAAAAATAGGCACAGGGCCTGCCATCCTCTTCCTGAATATAACCCGGAGCCAGCCAGAAGCGGCTTTTCCCCTGAGATAAAAGGGACTGGTACCAGTCGGACTGCTCAATATGCTCCAAAGATAAAAGCGCCTGTTCGTTCTCGGTATGGAGGGAATTGTTTTTCACATAAAGCAAAATACGGTCAATGTCCGAAAGCTTTTTCATATATCCGAAAAGCTGATTTATGCGCTGATAAAAGGCCTGCTGGACAAAAATCTGATTTTCGCTGTCTGTTTCAGTAAACTGGTAAATATCGGGAGAGGAAAGCAGGTTGTCCATGGTTTTGGACATGCCTAAAAAGGTACGGTTTAAGACAGAGACGCATTCGTCATAGGATTGTCCCATGGAAGAAAGCGTCTGATCCAGAACCAGGCGGTTGGTACTGCGATAGGAAATGAAAGTAAATAAAAGCAGCGGGATGATCAGAAATAAAAAGAATACCAGCTGTATTTTTGCTTTTAGGGAAATACTGTCTACGATTCGGGTAAGTCTCTTTTCCAGAAGATGCATAAGTTGTTCACCTCATTTTTGTTTCTGCGGGATGAAAGGTTTCCGGGAAGCTGTCAGGGCAGATTTTCGCGGAAGGCTTTCGGAGTGAAGCCGGTTTCTCTTTTAAAAACTTTGGAAAAATAGTTGGCATCGTGATATCCGGTACGCAGAGCAATGGCATTTAGGGAAAGGGAATTGTCTTTTAAATATTTTTTTGCGTGATGAATCCTTACCTGAGTAATAAACTGGTTAATGGTTTTTCCGGTTTCTTTTTTGAATAAAGCGGAAAGATAGTTGGAAGACAAATACAACTGTCCGGCCAACTGTGAAATATTCAACTTTTCATCGCTATAATTTTTCAGAATACGGTCAATTGCCTTATTAATACAAGGCGTGCTTTCCGAGGACAGATTTTTGACAAAAAGGAGTTCATCGGTATCGGCGTATTCGCCGGAAGTACTTTCCTCCTTCTCTTTGCGACGCATCTCAAGAAATTCTCTTTGAGCAAGAATTTCCGCCACGGCAACTTCTGCAGCCTGTTTGATTTCGGGAATATTAACGGGTTTCTCCACATAGCTGACAACACGAATCTGAATAGCGGATTTTAGATATTCCCGGTCGGTATAGGCACTTAAAAAAATAAAGCGGCAGTTTTTATCTTCCTTCCTGATTGCTTTTGCCAGTTCGATGCCGT
>CAKSAI010000363.1 GCA_934434905.1 uncultured Lachnospiraceae bacterium
TCCACTTCATCAAATACTTTATCGGACCACCTGCGTATCATTCTGGACATTACGATAGCGATAACCGATATCACCATACCGACCGCCGACATGTAGTTAAATACGTTGGAGCTTGATGTGCCTCCCGATACGCCGTACACCTGCATGTACATCCAGTTGGCCAGCGTCTGTGTTCCGTACTTTCCCTGTGTCAAAAGGAATACCGAGCCTCCTGCACCGAAGATCCCGCAGAACAAAAGCACCATCTTAAGTCCCACGGTAGGCCATACGACCGGTACGATGATATGGATAAATTCCTTCCACCAGTTTGTTCCGTCCATCCTTCCCGCCTCCAGAAGTTCCTCCGGGATCCGCGAGAATGTTCCGCCCCATATGATCAGATCTCCGGGGAATGCCATCCATATCATATGCAGCAGCACTGTGGCGTTTGCAAACCGTGAATCCGTCAGGATCTCCGGACGGTAGCTTAGGTTCAGCGCGTCCTGCAGCCATTTTGATATAAAACCGTTCACGCCCAGCATCCTCTGCAGTGACATTGTCAACGCCACGCTGAATATCATTCCGGGCAACATGAAAAGGAACCGAAACATTCCTGCGCCGGGAACTTTCTTATAGATAAAGTATGACACCAGTACCTGGAACGGAAATTGCACAAGCATGATCGCAAAGGAGAGAAACGTATTCTTCAATGCTATCCATATCTCACTGTCTCTGGTTGTCAGTTCCTGCCAAAAGCGGACAAAATTCTCCAGTGTCAGCGCTCCGTTCTTATCTGTAAATGCCATTCCAAAGGAAGACAAGTTTGCATATACATAGAAAACAAGCCATGCGATAACAGGCGGGATGCAAAAGCAACAGATAAATGCAATGCGCTCCTTATTTACTTTCTTTCCATTGCTGATTCTCAACATTTTTATTTCTTCTCCTCTTAACCAGTATGATACATCCCAATGCAAAAGCGATCACGATAAGGCTCGATACCACGATTGCGATTGCCGGCGCGTAGGCTGATCCAAGCAGTGATGAACCGGCTGCAAGGTATTCCTGACCCGCTCCATTCCGCCACTTTGCATAAACTGTGACGGATTCCGTCACAATCTTATCAAAGTCATATTCCGTACCGTCTGCTAAAAACCATCCTTGAAAGGTATCGCTGTCCTTCGTCGGATTCTCCGGCTTCTCAACACGATAGCCATTCTCTGCGTTCGCCTTCTTCACAATCTCCTTTTCACCGGTCACGAAAGTAACCTTTGCGCTATGAAGGCGCTTATAGACATTCCCATCCTCATCTGTGATCCGCATGTATGTGTAAGTATAACCTTCTTTTCCATTCCCATAGCTCAGTGTCAGCCAATTGTCTACGATTCGGTATTCCGCTTCCTCTTTCACACCGGCACTTTCCTTATAGGCAGCCTTTCCGTCCCGGAGTACAAGAATGGTCTCATTCTCCTCGCAATAATAAACCGCCTCCGTAGCGGAATAATCCTCAATTGGTCCGTTGTGGCTCTCAAAGATCCCATCCTGATTAAATTGAATGCCCAGATTATTGCCCTCGGCATCGTAGCACTTGAAGTTCTTAACCTCGCAGGTAACTCTCCCGCCTTGACCGATCCAAAACGTATAATATGCGTAATTGGAATCGTATGTACCGGCAATCCCACCGAAGGAAAACGTCTCTGTCTTACCGTCTGCCGTGCATTGCACCGTTCCCTTAAAACCATCCTCCGTTTTCTGGAAACAGATGAAGTATTTTGCTCCTTCTTTCGTATACTTCCCCGGCGCACCGTACCGCATGTACCCATTATCTTCCGTATAGGGCCACCATGCGTCGGGTTTCCGAGTGACGATAAGACCGGACTGCGCCGACTCATCCTTTTCAACCTTTCCCATTTCATATTCCATATAGATAACAGCATCGCTGTCCGGAACTGGCTTCCTATTGCTGATTGCGATATTCATTTTATCCTCGATCGTAAAGTCATAGGAATGATCCATCACAAGATGCTTATCCAGTAATTCATTGCTTACAAGGCCGTCAATCTCCGTCTGATGAGGATATATTCCAAGATCGTTTCCCTTCTCATCATAACAGCGCAGGTGTGTCAGATCCACGTCCAGGTTCTGTCCCGGTAATCCGCCGATCCAGATACCATAGTGGCGAAATTCCCCGTCCTGCTCCCCGGCATGTGCCGGAATGATCAACCGTTCTGACTCGTCTCCCTTCAAGCGGATAGCTTCAAATTCAAATCCCTCTTCGGTTCGTTCAAAGCGGAACGCATAGGTATATCCTTCTTCAAAGAATTGGGATCCGCTGTAATACAGGCTTCCGCCATCAGTCCATACATATTGCTTACTTACGTCCAGAGCCGCCGCCACGCCATTCTGCTCAGCCGTATTCTCTCTCACCTTTTCCACGGTGTACGTCAAGAATACTTTGGAGCCAACCTTACCGCTCACCGGTGTATTGTTTCCAAAGAAACAGTCATGTCCTGTCACCGTTATGGAGTACTCCCTCTGGCTTATCCTGACCTGCTCATTCTCCGCATGCACGATAGGCCCGCTAAAGAGAAGCAGCAGTGATGTCAGCATGATAATACCTTGTTTGAATTTTTTCATTTTTTCCCTGGAAAACCAATAACCGCTTTGCAACTTCACCTTGGAAAAATCGATGTTTTTCATGTCAAACCTCCAAAATTCTTGACTTGTCTATATGTTGAGTATACAATATAAGGAGGTGGAATACAATTCCGAAAAAACGACAAGAGGTAAGAAAAACCGACATGAATTTATTGATGAATTCTTTTGTAAAATATGATTACGCAGGTTATTTTATCACAGATAACGAATGGATCCATCCTGACCGTACTGAAGTGACCTATGAACTCATCTGTGTCACACGTGGCACCGTGCATATGTTTGATGAGATTGCAGGGAATATTAATCTGGAGAAAGGACAGGTCATTGTGCTTGAGCCTTGCCATCGCCATTACGGAACTGCTCCCTCAACCCAGGTGCGTTTCTACTGGGTTCATTTTCACTTAATGTCAGGCACGTTGCCGTTTGAGCAACGCATATTTCCATATTTCGAGCAAAGCCAGCTGTTTCGCGAACTTCTGCACCTTAGCAATTTGCCACATACCCCGGAGTATGCAGTCAACACCGTACTGCTTCATATCTTAAGTGAGCTTTGCCGTATTTCAGAAGAACGTGTAAACTATGATCGACGCGCCGAAGAGGTATATGAATGGCTGCGCATCAATACCTCTGCCGATATGCGCCTTATGACCGTTGCGGAGCATTTCGGTTTTTCGGGGGATCATCTTTCAAGAATTTTGAAGAAAAGCTTCGGCTGCGGTTTCAAGGAGCTGACTGCACGTCTTCTTACCGCAAAGGCACGGGAACTTCTCTGTAACACAGAACTTTATGTAAAAGAAATTGCATCAATACTCGGATTTTCGTCCGATAAAGCATTTATTGGATTTTTCAACTATCATGAGGG
>CAKSAI010000364.1 GCA_934434905.1 uncultured Lachnospiraceae bacterium
ATGCTGGATGCCAGGATGCTTCGCCTGAATGATTGCTTCGTTCAGGCGAAGCATCCTGGCATCCAGCATGGATACGATATCCGCACAGTCCCGAAGCTCCTGGCTGATGTAGCCCGGCGCATTTCCCTCAAACTTATAATATATCTTATGCTCCAGACTGGCCCAGAAGTCCATGGCAATGGTGCGGATCTGGATCTCCACCTTGGTATCCACCACACGATCCGACAGAAAAATCGGAACGGTCACCAACATATGATAGCTCTTGTAACCGCTGGCCTTGGGGTTCTTGATGTAATCCTTGACGGAAACCACCGTCAGATCATTCTGCTTCCCGATCATCTCCGAGATACGGTATATGTCGGAGGTAAAGGAGCATACGATACGGATTCCGGCTATGTCATTTACATAATTCACCATATTATCGATGGTGCTCTCATACCCATAGCGTCTCAGCTTCTTTACGATACTCTCCGCTGTTTTGATACGGCATTTGAAATACTCGATAGGGTTATATTGATGTACATGCTGGAACTCATCGTTCAGGATCTCCAGCTTGGTATTTACTTCCTTCAGCGCCGAATTGTATAAAAACATGACAGTCTTCCAGCTGTCAATATCCTCGTTGAATTTTACGTTTGAACTCAAAATTTGTCCACTTCTCTCCGCCTCTCGGCTATGTTTTTCTTCAGTATACCATAATTTCAAACGGAATTGGGGGAATTTTACATATTTTAATAAAATATTTATAACTGGAAAACATGCCGTCTACCCTAACCTTTGGTTAATAGCTATTTTCAAAAACTCCCTGTACAATATCTGTACTATAATTTTTAACCATTGACGAAAGGATGAAACACGATGAAATATTGGAAACAGAACTTGACACTTTTATTGGCCGTTATCCTCACTTTAGGCTTGACCGCCTGCGGCGGTAAAGATGACAGCTATGACACCCCGGATGACCCCATCAGCCAGACGCAGGACGTACCGATCACAGACATGGCAGAGCTGGACGGTACATGGGCAACCACCAGCGGAAATAGACTCTATTTTGACAGCGAAAACGGCTTTTACGCCTATCAGACCTTTTACGGACGCACCGGGCACGGTGAGTTCTCCGAGGTGAACGGCAAGCCGATGATCTGCTTCGACGGCTTCATGTACGATTTCCTGTTGCGGGACGGTGAGATATTACTTCCCAACCAGAACGGCGATGGCGACGAGGAGAACATACACTATTTCTTCTTTCGCCGTGACGATTCGGTGGACATAACAGAGTGGGAGCTTTCCAATTTTGACGGTATGTGGCAGAATGCGCTGGGTGAGACACTGGTTATTGACTCGACGCTCATGCAGTACATTGCCTGCTCGCCTGAAATGCTCAGCAACGGCACCATCGATGACAAACAGGAAGGCAAGGGACCGTACCTGTTCCTGAACGGCTGCGCCTATCTCTGTCCCAGTGCGGACGGCAACAGCTTCACACTGAGCTTCGAATCCAGCGATAGCCAGAGCCCGGACGGCAGCTTTGACGGCGTTTTCTACCGCAACGGCGATGCAGATACCTATGCGGACCTCCTTCAGGCAGAGTTCACCCTGGATGAATATGATTCTTCTGTGGTGTGGTATTATGACGGTGTGAATATCTACTATCTTGGCGATAAATATACCATTGGCGGTGACGGTCTTGCCTATGACGAGAACGGCGACGTCTTCGGCGCGGGCTGGGAAACACCTGTCTATGATCCCGCCGAGGACTGGGGCGATGACTGGGCAGATAACTGGGATTGATTCTATCCCGGTATCACTTACAGAATCATTCATATCGATATCCAAAGTGATATTTTTTGCAGCCGTTCCCGTTGCTATTTTGCTTCCACTATGGTAAGATGAGACAACAAAGAGATTATTGGAGGCAGATATGAATAATAGGCGGATGCGGATCATATTTTGCATAATGGTGCTTCTGATGCTGTGCCTTACAGCGGGCTGTGGCAGAAGGAATAAGGAGAATCTGGAGAATGAAAAGGCCTATCGGCAGCTCGGAATCAATAAGATGACTGAGGGCGACTATGAAGAGGCCGTGAAGATGTTCCAGAAGGCACTGGATCAGTCGCTGGCGGTGATCGGCGAGCTGGAGATTGACATCTGCTATTACAAGGCGGCGGCCCAGTATAAGGCGGGAGATATGGACGGTGCCATGCAGACCTATACGGCACTGATCGATTATGATGAGAAGAATGCAGATGCATTGTATCTGCGTGGAACTCTATATCTGACGCAGGGAGACAGTGATTCCGCTATGGCTGATTATGAAAATGCGCTGAAGGCGGACAAGAAGAATGGTACCCTGTACAACAAGATAGGCGAGCGGCTGAATCAGTCCGGCTTTACCCAGGAGGCGGAGAAGATCTGGAACCGTGGACTTGCGCTGAAGGGAGATACAGCAGCGGAATATCGTGAAAAAGGTTATGCCTATCTGCTTCTGGGGCAGTACGACAGTGTGAAGACCTACCTGGATAAGGCAAATGAGTTAGGCGACACCGAGGCAGTTTTTTATCTCGGAAAGATGTATGAGGCTCTGGGAGAGACCGAGAAGGCCGGCGAGTTGTATGAGAGCTATATCGGAACCCACAGTGATGATACAGAGACACTGAATGCACTTGGCTGTGCAAAGATGGAGGCTGGCGATTATGAGAAAGCGCTTGTCTTTTTCCAGGCTGCTCTGAAGAATGAGAACCCGACGAACAAGCGGGAACTCTTGCGAAATGAGATTGCTGCCCTGGAATACACGCTGGATTTTGCACAGGCCAGGGAGAAGATGGAGAGCTATCTTGCGGATTATCCCGATGACGAGACTGCAACCAGAGAATATGAATTCTTAAAGAGCAGATAAGGACAGCTAGGTGGGACTTGTGTGTGGAAAAGCTGATACATCGGAATATAGAGCTGATATTAGGGTAAAAAGCATACAAAATATCGGGATATTCGTAGCAGATCAACCCGCGCATGTATCACACGCGGTGGCTGAACTGCTACGGATTTTCTTACTCTACCTGAAATCCATACATTGCAGAGCCATTCTGATAGATCACATTCAATTCGTAGACCCCTTTGGCAGAATCACCCTGCAAGAAGATCCTGTCATCCCGGACAGTAATGACTTCTCCTATATCAGAAGCACTTCCTGTAGGCCAGAAGCTGACCGTATATTCCAACACCTTGTCGTGAAAATCAATCTTCACCACACCATCGGTCTTTTCCAGTTCAATGGTGGCCATCTCCTCCCACTCGCGAGGCGGTGTACAATCCGCTTCATATGAGACTGCCTGTCCATTTCCGCATTCGCGCGTCCACATATAGCTTCCCATGGTAGCGAAGGTTCCGCATATTGCTTCCCCCTTGGTGGTTCCCAGGCATACCGCAGGCGGTTTATCGACTTGTGCTGCTATTCCTCCCGGAAATTCAGAGATATCCGCAGCACCATTCCCTCTCTC
>CAKSAI010000365.1 GCA_934434905.1 uncultured Lachnospiraceae bacterium
GGATACTTCTCTGCACAAACACGATTTTGTAGAACTTGTCTATTTCAAATCCGGCACCGGCAAGCACTATATCGATGGAAAGACTTTCAATATCTCCAACGGTGATATCTGCCTGATCAACACCGGAGTGGAGCATTATTATACCATCAACAACGAGGCTCGGGGCGCCATCGCCGTGAAAAATTGCATCTTTTATTCAGATTTCTTCGGTGAACAATACCACTCTGACAATTTTATCTTGGAGATTTGGAAGGACCTCTTTCCCTCCAAGCTACCGGAGGCTTCTGTCAATTTCATCCAGATCAACGGGGACTACAACAAGGATTATCTGTCTCTGATCAATATTATCGAGAACGAGATCTTCAACCGACGGCCAGGATATCTCTCAATCATAAAGGACTGTCTCACCTCCATGCTAATCAAAATATTCCGGGATTACTGGGAGGCTACCAATGAGCACCCCATTTCCAGCAAAAACATCGATCTCCTGGAGCAAAGTATCACCTACATCCGTCAGAATGCCGCCTCAAATCTGCTCTTAGAGGACGTGGCAGGCACCATCCATTTCTCTACGGTGTACTATAATAAGTTACTGAAATTGTATACAGGAATGACTTTTAATAAATTTTTACAGAAGACCCGCTGTGAATTGGCAGGGGAGATGCTGAAGGAGACCAACGAGACCGTGGCTTCCATCTGCGGGAAGGTTGGATACAATGATCTGAAGCACTTTTTTATGCTCTTCAAGAAATATATGGGAACGACACCCTACAACTACCGTAAGAAATACCTGACAGATCTGCAGAGTGGTATGGATCGGTAATAAGAAAGCGGGGAATTTCCCCGCTTTTTATTACCGATCCCACTTATCGCATAGCGCATTCACCTGGTCTGCAAACTTCGCCAGATCCTTGCTGGCTCCATCCTCATTCTTCCGAATGACTGCCAGCAAGCGCTGGCCTGCTGCCAGAAGTCTTGCAAATACATTGGATACAGCGCCTGCTTCCTTCACCTTCTTCGGCTTCAATGCACGGGTGCCTTCCTTGACAATGGCATTCGTCATAAGGTCGTAGGCATCGCCGCTGTAAGGAGCTACTGCCGGAATTCCCAGCTTCTCTGTCACCAGTGCCGCAAAGGAATCCGTCACTTTATCTTCCCCATGAACCACAAACACCCGCTTTGGCTTCTGCTCAAATGCTCCGATCCACGCAAGCAGATGCTCCTGATCCGCATGGCCGCTGATCCCCGGCAGATTCTCGATGTGCGCCTTCACCTCGATGGTCTCGCCGAACAGACGCACCTCTTTGGCTCCATTTAAGAGGTTGTAGCCCATGGTTCCCGGAACCTGGTAGCCAACAAAGAGAATGGTGGACTCCGGCCGCCACAGGTTGTGCTTCAGATGGTGACGTATCCGGCCTGCTTCACACATCCCGGAAGCGGAAAGAATCACCTTGGGTTCCTTGATGAAATTGATCATCTTGGACTCATCGCTGGTAACGGAGGTCCGAAGTCCCGGAAAGCTGATGGGGTTGATGCCTTGGGACACCAGTGCCTTCGCCTCCTCATCAAAGCAGTCTGCGACACTGTCGTGAAAGATATGCGTGGCCTCCACAGCCAGCGGGCTATCGATATAGGCAATAAAATCCTCATATTCCGGCAGCAGATGCTCCGTCTTGATCTTACGCAAGAAATACAGCATCTCCTGGGTTCTACCCACGGAAAAAGCCGGTATCACAAGATTGCCGCCCCGGTCAAAGGTCTCCTTAAGTACCCGGGTAAGCTCCACGGCGTAATCCGGCGGGCTGGGCTGCAGGCGGTCACCATAAGTGGATTCCATCACCACATAATCCGCATCCGTAAGATAAGTCGGATCCTTGATCAACGGCTTATTGCCATGTCCGATATCACCAGAGAATACGATCTTGATCTCCTTTCCATCTTCCCTGCCCCACACCTCGATGCTGGCAGACCCAAGAAGATGGCCCGCATCCACAAAGCGGATACGCAGATCCTCATCAATCTCCAATACTTTCTCATATTCACATGGAATGAAATGGTCAAGAACTCCCTGTGCGTCATCCATGGTGTACATTGGTTCCACCTCCGGACGCCCGGCACGCTTCGCCTTCCGGTTCTTCCATTCCGCCTCAAACTCCTGGATGTGGGCGGAGTCCTTCAGCATGATATTGCACAGCTCACAGGTGGCTCTTGTAGCGTACACCCTGCCCCGGAATCCGCGGCTGTACAACAACGGCAGCAATCCTGAATGGTCAATGTGCGCGTGCGTCACCAGCACGAGATCAATCAGTGCTGCATTCACGGGAATCTCCTGATTCTCGTAAATATCCGGCCCCTGCTCCATGCCGCAGTCGACAAGGATGTGCTTCTCTCCCAGCCTGAGATAATGACAACTTCCGGTCACCTCATGGGCGGCCCCTAAAAATTCCAGTTTCATAGTCCTCACTCCTTTGTTATTTATGACAATGATTGTTAATGCTTCGGTACTCCGTGGGCGGCATCCCCACCGCCTTCTTGAATATTCGGGAAAAATACAATGGGTTCTCATATCCCACCAGCTGGGCAACATCTGCAATGGAGAATGCTTCATTGTCCAAAAGCTCCCTAGCTTTGCTCATGCGTATGGAAATAATATACTGACGGGGCGCCATCCCCGTGATTCCGGTAAAACTATCGATAAAGCGATAATAATTCAGCTTATTTTCCTTCGCATATTCCTTGATGGTAAAGTTCGCCTCCGGGCACTGCTGAAACCGCCGGATGGCCTCCTCCACCTGGGGATAATAGGTGTAAAAATCGGGATTACTGTACCTGTCCCGGTTTCTCGCCATCAGCAGCAACAGCTCCTGAAGCCGCATGGTATTGGATTCCGAAAAATACTCCTTTTTCAATTGCAGTTCCAGGATGATCCGCTCAAACAGCCGTACATAATCGGAATGACTGCCCACTTCATAAACAGCCCCCGTATCCATTCCGGTCTGCTTCAACAGAGGGTGTCTGTCATCACAGGAAAAATGAACCCAGTAAACATCCGCATGATCGGAAAGATGATATTCATAATATTGTGGCTCATACGGGCGATACAGCACGCAGCACCCACGTGAAACTGTGTGCATTTTTCCTTGTATCTGAAACTTTGTCCTGCCGTCTGCCACATAGAGCAGTTGGTAATTCGGCGTTCCGCCTTTCCGGTCCGTTATAAAGCATTCCCGGCTCACCAGTCGGTAATGTCCGCTGCAATGAACAAAAAAATCGGTTTCCGCACTTACCGCTTCCTCCCGCCGGCTGTCATAATAGCCACTGTTTGAATACATAGGCCTTCCCCCTGTCTATATCCATAAGTGTATTGTTTTTTGCACAGAATGTCAAGACGAAGATTGCGCAATTTCCTTCTTGCTCTGCCAAACTGTTACGCGAAACTTTTTGAAAACTTTGTGCATATTTTGAAACTCTATGAATCGCGCATTCT
>CAKSAI010000366.1 GCA_934434905.1 uncultured Lachnospiraceae bacterium
TCCTTACGCATAGCCTTCACGGTCTCGCGGGCGATGACCTTGCCGCCGATGGCTGCCTGAATGGGAATCTCAAACAGGTGTCTTGGAATCTCCTCCTTCAGCTTCTCGCACATCTTCCTGCCGCGTTCATAGGCTGTCCCGCTGTAGACGATAAAGGACAGTGCATCCACTTCTTCCCTATTAATAAGGATGTCCAACTTCACCAGATCACTCTTGGCATAGCCCTTCATCTCATAATCGAAGGAAGCGTAACCTCTGGAGCGTGATTTTAATGCATCAAAAAAGTCATAGATGATCTCATTTAAGGGCAGATCATACTTTATGAGTGCCCGCGTCTCTTCCATATATTCCATACTGATATAGATGCCGCGCCGTTCCTGGCACAGATCCATGATTGCCCCGATGTATTCGCTGGTTACCATGATCTCCGCGCTGACCATGGGTTCCTCCATATAGTCGATCTCTGTCGGTTCCGGCATATTGGAGGGGTTCGTCAGGTCAATGACATCCCCGTTGGTCTTGTGTACCTTGTAGACAACACCGGGGGCTGTAGTCACCAGATCCAGATTGAATTCCCGCTCCAGACGTTCCTGCACGATCTCTAAATGCAGCAGCCCCAGGAAGCCGCAACGGAACCCGAAGCCCAATGCTACCGAGGTCTCCGGCTCAAACTGCAGTGCAGCATCGTTTAGCTGAAGCTTCTCCAATGCATCCCGCAGATCCGGATACTTAGCGCCGTCCGCCGGATACAACCCGCAGTACACCATGGGATTCACCTTTTTATAACCGGGAAGGGCTTCCTTACAGGGACTTACCGCATTGGTAATGGTATCACCCACCCGCGTATCCTTAACATTCTTCAAGCTTGCCGTAATGTAGCCCACCATGCCCGCTGAAAGCTCCTCGCAGGGAATAAACTGCCCGGCCCCGAAATAACCGACCTCCACAACCTCTGCCGAGGCGCCGGTCGCCATCATTCGGATGGGCGTCCCCTGCTTCACCGTGCCGTCCATAATCCGGCAGAACACAATGACACCCTTGTAGGAATCGTATAGGGAATCAAAGATCAGTGCCTTTAACGGTGCGTTCGGATCCCCCTCAGGTGCAGGAATCTTCGCCACAATCTGTTCCAGCACATCCTCCACATTGAGACCTGTCTTGGCTGAGATCTGCGGTGCGTCCTGGGCCTCCAGTCCGATCACGTCCTCGATCTCCTCAATGACACGGGCAGGATCGGCGCTTGGCAGGTCGATCTTATTGATCACCGGCAGCACCTCCAGATCATGATCCAGTGCCAGATAGACATTTGCAAGCGTCTGGGCCTCAATTCCCTGAGCCGCGTCCACTACCAGCACAGCACCCTCACAGGCCGCCAGACTTCGGGATACCTCATAATTAAAGTCCACATGCCCCGGGGTATCGATGAGATTAAAGATATATTCCTCCCCGTCCTTAGCCTTGTAAACGATACGCACGGACTGTGCCTTAATGGTGATCCCGCGTTCCCGCTCCAGATCCATATTGTCCAGTACCTGCGCCTGCATCTCCCGGCTGGTGAGAAGTCCGGTCATCTCGATGATCCGGTCCGCCAGCGTCGACTTTCCGTGATCTATATGTGCAATAATACAAAAATTGCGAATTTTGCTCTGATCTATTCCTGCCATGTTGTTCCTCCTGCAGTGTCTTTCTATATCGCTCCGTGAATTATCATTTCTCTTCATCTTACCATAAAGAACTGCGTTAGTAAACGATTTTTTTGTAACAGTTCAGCCAGACCGATATCAGTCCGTTAAATCGTGCTTGCACGAATTTAGCGGACTGATATCGGTCTGAGGGAACGCCCGTTTATGAGCAAAGTTAGCTGCAAAGCAGCGAGAAAGCACCGCAGGTGCCTTTGCGAATGGGCGTGTGCTGAACTGCCCCTTATGGTCCCAGCACCTTATGCAACATATCCGCCAACGGCTCCATGGCATTCATGGCCTCCGCAACCGTGTTGGTCTGGGCTCCCACCTCCACCAGCATACTCTTGGGCCGATAATGTAGGTTATAGCGGTATCCCTTCAGATAATTCGCTCTGGTAAAACCCGGATAATACTCCTCCCCCGCCAGCTTCGTCTGCAGGGAGAAGGCAAGATTATCCTGTACATATGGATTGTACAGATACGTCAGATTTCCATTGGATGTTGTCCGGGACAGCCCGTTAAAAAACATGATCTGCGCCGTCTGCTTTCCATTCACCTCCGTCACCAGATGGCCCTTTAAGATTCCGTCCCTATGTACATCGATCACCACCTCAATGGAGGGGTTATCCGCCAGAATCTGCTCTGTGGCCGGTCCCGCATAGGAATAGGCATGGTCGTGGTCGATCACATCATATTCCCCGGTATCATGGATCACATTGTATCCATACTGCTCCCGCAGCAGCTTCGCAAGATACTCCCCAACCCCCACGATGGAGGTGGCAGCGCTGCCGTCTGAATCTGCATACATTTCCTGGGAGTGCGTGTGATGGATCAATATCTGAGGCTGATCTGCCGTGGTGGTAAGCCGCAGATCCATCCCCAGAAGCTTTCCGGCATTCAGAATACTTCCGTCAATGGTGGTAGTCCGGTCCACCGTATAGAAGTTCTGCACCAGATAATCGAAATCGTTTAATTTTTCCCTGGAGATCTGTACCACCGGCTCCGTAACCGGAGCGAAAACGGCAGTCGTTTCTCCCGTTCCAGTCGGTTGACTGTTTCCCCCGTTCTCCGGCTGTTCCGTACCGGGTGTTGTCCCGGCAGCCAGTCCTCCGTCTCGATACTGCTCATCCACGCCTTCCCGCGCTATGAGCATCTCATAACTCAAGGCACTCTCCACCTGGGTATCGTACTCCTGTCCCGAAAAGGCATAACCGCAGAGCGGGACCAGTTTTGTCAGCTTCTCCAGGAAAATATCCCACAGAGTAAGCTCCTTCGTCTCATCCCCCATCTGGGCTGTCACCACAGGCATGTGCGTCTTTAACACCTCTACGTAGAGACTGCTCTGGGCATGACTCACAAGCTCCCGGAATTCGGGAGCTTGCCCTGCACTCCTTAAGGACTGCCAGCAGACTACCAGCAGGAGCACGCCAAGTGCCGTCCACGCCGCTCTTTTCTTATTTTTAAATGTTATTTTTATATATGGATTTCTTCGATTCAACGGATTCCCTCATTTCTGGCATAACTGTTATCATTATATGCCCGTCCACAAAGATTTATGATCCGCCAAGAGCAAGATTCAATCCTTCCGACACCGTATAGCTCAGACGCTTGATGGATTCATCGATGTCCTTAGGTGTCACAAACATGGTATTCAGACTTGGGGAAAGCAATTCCCGTACCAGATCGTATTTCTCCGCTTCATTCAATGATTCCAGAGACGTACCAAGACTTTTCAAATGACCGGACTGAGACATAGCCTCGATCAGCGAATACATGGTATCACTG